>JADFLD010000015.1 GCA_022564535.1 Gemmatimonadota bacterium | reverse complement strand
TACGAGGTGTGCGGCATCCCGAAGCCGCCGACGCCGGAAGGAACGAGGCCCGTACCCGGATCGTCCAAGACGTGCATGCGCACGGGGACGTGGCCGATGCTGACGCCGTGATTCACCCGTTGTCCGCCTTCACGGGCCGCGTACCAGTCGTCGACGGCACCCGTGCCGATCTCGAGCTCGAGCGCGGTGGTCACACCGTCACGGACCATGAGCGAGTACGCGAATTCGTCCTGCCCGTGCTCATGCAGGTCGACGAAGCCCGGGGATACGACGTGTCCAGAGGCGTCGATGACTCGGTCGCCCCTCAGCGGCCCGTCCGAAATCGTGACGATGGTCCCGCCCCGAATCCCGACGTCGGCGATCCCGAAGAAACCCGTCTCAGGATCGATCACCCGGCCATTCGCGATCACGAGGTCATGCATGCCGCCGTCGGAGCCACAGGCCGTGGTGATGCCCACCCCAATCATGACGAGTGTGGCGCACGCGGCAGACGTCGATCTCACTATCGCCCCCTCCGACCGAAGTCGGCCTGGAAGAGCGTCCACACGTTGGGATCGAGCGTGACCTGGGTCGGCTCACTGACCATCGGTATCACGAAACGATGGAAGCGACCATCGAGCTCGACGGTCTCGATGAATGACGGAAGCACCTGCCCGTCGTGGTGGATCCCGATCTCGAGGCGGAGCGCGTAGGTCGGTCCGTCGCTCTGCGTCTGATTCAATTCGATACGCACCGCGCGAGCCGTGGGATCGTAGTCCCACCAGCCCTCCAGGTGCGGATTGCCCCCGCTATAGAGCCATTGCTGGAAGAACGACTCGAGGTCGAGACCCGACGCTTCTTCCATGGCCCGGCGGAAGTCCGTCGTAGATGCGTTGCCGTTCATGTGGCGCCTGTAGTACGACCGAATGCCACGCCAGAACGCCTCATCACCCATACGCCCGCGGAGCATATGGAGCACCCACGCCCCCTTCTGGTACGTCGCGCCGCTCGTGACCCGGCTCATGTCGTGGAGGTCGTCGTGCACGATTCGATACGCCGGGTCGTCGGCATACTGGGCAAATACACGGTCGGCGGCCGTACGAAGCCCAGCGACGAATTCGTCGCGTCCGTACGCATGCTCGATGAAGAGGAGCGTGAAGTAGGTCGCGAAGCCCTCGCTCAGCCATACGTCGTCCCAGTCGGATTCGGTGACCGCATTGCCGAACCACTGATGAGCGATTTCGTGGATGATCACGTTGCGCCACCGGAGGCTTCGTTCACCGGTGACCGAGTTCTCCCCATACATGATGGCGGAGGCCGCCTCCATCCCCCCGCCGGTCGCCGGCGAAGTGATGTTGGCCAACTTCTCGTAGGCGTACGGCCCTACGTGATCCGAGTAGAACTCCATGACCTGCCTCGTAGGGACAGCAAAGTCATAAAAGCCCGCGTCGCGGTCCTGCGGGTACACCCACGTCTGGATCGCCCGGCCCTCGAAGTCGTCTACGTGCTGA
Source organism: Gemmatimonadota bacterium (assembly GCA_022564535.1). The sequence continues at coordinate 11,325 of JADFLD010000015.1, read as the reverse complement.
ACGGCGAAGCGGGCCACGCCGAGCACGTACAGCCAGGTGGCGATGGGGACGGACTGCTTCCAGTGGGTCCTTCGCGTGCCATCGAGACCGTCGGTCTCCTCGATCCGGACACCGTTCGAAACGACCTGGTAGTGCGCCGGCGCCGTGACGACCATCTCGGTCATCGCCTTGTCGTATGGATGATCGATGGTGGGCAGCCAGTTCCGGGCACGGTTGGGCCAATTGTCGCTGAAGAAAGTCCGGTCGCCGTATTTGTTGGGTCCGATTCTCAGGCCACCCGCAGGCTCCCCACGATAGTCGACGGTGACGTCGAGTCGCGAGCCAGCCCGGCCCGTCTCGGGCAACACGATGCTCAGGAGGTCGTTTTCGTGGGTGAACATGAGGGGCACCCCGTTCGAGGTGACCGACCCAACAGACATTCCAAGTCCCTCGTCGTTCACGCTCGTCAAATCGAGATCCAGCTCTGTCACGCCGTTGCTGGTGAAGCGGATCGACACGGTCGCGCGGCCGACGATCTCGTCCGCGTCGTCGTTGAGCGTCAGTTCGAAGCGGTAGTTTTCCACGTCGATGCCAATGCGGCGTGGATAGTCGTCGAGCTCCGGGGCGGTGTGCGCCGACGACCCGGCCAAAGCAACTGAGATCATCACCCACAGGGCTCGCATGCAGGCTCCTAGCGACAGTTCGAGGAGCCCCCAAATGACCTCCTCTTGCGCTCCTCAGCAATCCCGAGCCGATTGGAGGGCTACGGCGAAAGATGAATCAACACCGAGAGCGAGCTGGGTTACATGGACTGTGTATGTTGCGACTCCAGTCGTGTCCACCTCGGGCCACTGCTCCCACGAACAACCACACGCCTTACCATCACATGACGACACAGGGAGGCGCAGAGCACGAAGTCGCACTCGTCGCGACCAACCCCGACCTACTGCCACAGCTGTGGCCCACCCTCGGAATCGCTTTCGCGATCGTCTTCCTAGGAGGCTGCTCGGGAGAGGCGCTCCCGCCGCCGTCGCAGCCGATCGCGTTCAGTCATCTAGCACACAGCCGAAACGACATCTCCTGTGCGCGTTGCCACCAGGGCGCCGATAGCCAGAACCAGGCCGGCCTACCACCGCTGTCCTCGTGCGCGGTCTGTCATCGGCGCCGAGCGATCCCGGACCACCCGGAAGTCATGAAGTTCATGGAGCTCCTGCAGAACCGCGAGCCGCTCGTTTGGAACAAGGTCAACGTCATGCCGGCGTCCGCGATGGTCCATTTCAAGCACAAGCCACATGCGCGAGCGGAGGTAGCGTGCGCCACATGTCACGGCGATGTCGGCCAGATGACGGTGGCCCAACAGGTGTTCAACACCGCGGACATGGGATGGTGTGTGTCGTGTCACAAGGACAGCGGCGCGAGCGTCGACTGCCTCACCTGTCACCATTGAGGTCGGCGGTCGACGAATCGCGGATCCCGTAACGAGGGGGAAGGGTTGCGTAGACGAGATTTTCTGAAGGCGTCAGCCTTGGGGTCTGGATTATCACTACTCTCGGCATGCGGGAGGCGGGACGAAGACGTTCTGGTGCAAGTGGCGTTGCGTCCCGGTGTGTTGCAGGGCGAAAGCGTGTGGAGCCCATCTGTGTGCCAACAGTGTTCGGCCGGGTGCGGGATCCTGGTCCGCGTGGTAGACGGGAACGCAAAGAAGATCGAAGGGAACACGGACCACCCCGTTAATCGTGGAGGGGTCTGCGCGTTGGGGCACTCCAGCCTCCAGGAACTCTACAACCCCGACCGAATACTCACGCCGCAGCGGCGAATCGGGGCACGGGGTGAGGGACGGTTCCAAGACCTGTCCTGGGAAGAGGCGCTGGAGCAGGCGGTCGACGGAATCGGCGGCGCATCCGCCGATGGACTCGCTCTTGTGGGTGGCGACCGATCGGGCCTGGTAGGCGCCCTTCTGCGCCGCCTTGCCGCCGCCCTCGGCGCGCCACCTCCGGCCTTCGTCGAGGCCCCTGAGCTGGAGGTGGAGCGGCTTGCGGCGAAGATCAGTCTCGGCGTCGACGATGTCCCGTACTTCGATCTGGCACGCTCCGACTATGTACTGTCGATCGGCGCGCCCATCGTGGACCGCTGGCGCAGCCCTGTCCACTACACGCGGGCCCTGGCGGAGATGCGGCGAGGCCGTCCGGGTCGGCGAGGCAAACTCGTCCAGGCGGAGGCCCGCATGTCGCTCACCGCCGCAAACGCGGACGAGTGGCTGGCGATGCGCCCCGGCACCGAGGGGATCTTGGCGCGCGCACTGGCCGGCGTGCTGCTGGCCGAGGGCGTAGTCGGCGACACCGGGCGACTCCGCTACGGCCAGCTCTTTCCCGACGACCCGCCGAGTCTCGAGGAAGCCGCCGATCTCTGCGACGTCGCAGCGGACAAGATCCACCGCGTAGCCCTGGAGCTCGACGCCGCGGAGAATCGACTGGTCGTGGCCGGTGGGTCGGCGGCCGCCCATAGCAACGGCCTCTTCAACGTGGTAGCCGCGCTGGGGTTGAACCTCCTTCTCGACAATCTGGGTCAACCCGGAGGCGTCTTCGCTCCGGCCAGCTTCGATCTGGCTCGGGGCGTCTCGCCGTCGCAAGCTGGAGAGACGTCCATGGCAGAGCTCGCGGCAAGGCTCCGTGGTGAGTCGGGGCGATCGGTCGAGCTCCTGTTGGTGGCCGACGCCGATCCCCTCCACATCTTACCGGCGTCCTGGGGACTCACGGAGGCCGTGGCTGACGTCGGAACGGTGGTAGTCCTGAGCAGTTTCCTGGACGACACCACCCTTCATGCTGATCTCGTTCTGCCATTGAAAACCGAACTCGAGCGCTTCAACGCCGTTGAACCGGCAGCTTCGGTGGGCGTCCCCGTGCTCGGCCTCTCACGACCCGTCGTCGATCCCCTCGGCGAGGGCCACCACCCGGCGGATGTCCTTCTTGCCCTCGCTACCGCCCTGGGAGAACCGGTCTCCGGTCGCTTCCCTTGGGCAAGCTTCGAAACGCTCGTGCGTGCTCGCATCGGCGAGGAGCAAGCTCGCCTGCCCGGTGGAGCAGAGGCCGAAGCGGCGCCTTACTACTTCGATGCCCTGGTGCGGGGGGGGATCTGGGGAGACGGGCCCCCGAGGGGCGTACCCCCCGGTCCGGACGACACCGCTCCGGAGCCGACCGAGAGCCGATTCGAGGGTGACCACTCGAGCTTCCCGTTTACTCTCCTTCCTTTCGCGTCGGTGAAAATGGGGGACGGGAGGGGAGCGAACCGACCGTGGCTTCAAGAGATGCCCGATCCGATGTCCACGGTAATGTGGAACAGTTGGGCGGAGCTGTCGCCGGCCGATGCGGCCAGCCTTCGAGTGAGCGACGGTGATCGCCTCCGAATCGACTCGCCATCGGGATCGATCGAGGTGTTGGCGGTCATCGACCCGACGGTTCGCCCGGGAGTGGTCGGTATGCCCCTGGGCCTTGGATACCGTGAGTACGGTCGGTATGCCCGAGGCCGCGGAGCCAATCCGATGGATTTAGTGGGTCGAACCATTGTCGACGGAACTTCGGCACCGGCGTGGGCCGCGACACGGGTCCGCGTCCAGCGCCTCGGTCCGGGCGAGCTCGCCCGCTTCGGGCGAAGCTACACCGACCGCGGCGAAGGTGAGAGGATTCCGGTGGGCTGGGCGCCGCAGGACGCGGGCGCGGAGGAAGGGACATGACACGGTGGGGCATGGTGATCGATACCGACCGCTGCACGGGCTGCGGGGCCTGCGTCGTGGCATGTCATGCGGAAAACAACATCCAGACGGTCGGCGAGGAGGAAGCGGCCAAGGGCCGCGCGATGCACTGGCTGCGCATCGAACGTCACTACGAGGGCGTCTTTCCGGACGTGAAAGTTCGGTTCACGCCGGTCCTCTGCCAGCACTGCGCCGCCGCCCCCTGCGAGCCTGTCTGTCCCGTGTACGCCACGTACCGGACTCCGGAGGGACTCAACGCGATGGTGTACAGCCGATGCATCGGCACCCGGTACTGTGCGAACAACTGCCCCTACACGGTGCGCTTCTTCAACTGGCACGGGGGAGAGTGGCCAGAGCCCCTGTCTCGGCAGCTCAATCCGGACGTCAGCGTGCGCCCGGCGGGCGTGATGGAGAAGTGCACGTTTTGCGTGCAGCGGATCCAGGATGCTCAAGACGTCGCCCAGGACGCGGATCGCGAGGTGCTGGACGGGGAAATTCGGACCGCCTGTTCGCAGTCCTGCCCGGCGCAGGCGATCGTCTTCGGTAATCTCGAGGACCCGACCAGCCGCGTGGCGAGACTCGCGAGAAGCGATCGCGGTACTCAGCTTCTGGAGGACCTGGGAACGCAACCCTCGGTGGTGTACCTGAGGGGTGGGGACTAGACCGGTGAAGCCCGCCGAAGTGCCTAAGGAACAACCTCTTTTCCGTCCACTCAGCGGCTTTCGACCCGGATTGATCGCGGGCAGCCTCGTCACTGGAGCCCTCGCTGGCCTCCTCTTCTACTCCTGGGGATACCAGGTCCGGAACGACATCGGGGTCGCGGGCATCAACCGTCCCGTGTTCTGGGGCTTTTACATCACCAACTTCGTGTTCTGGATCGGTATCAGCCACGCCGGGACGCTCATCTCGGCGATCCTGCGCGTGACCGCTGCCGAGTGGCGGCGTCCCGTGACGCGCTGCGCCGAGGCCATTACCGTCTTCGCGCTGACAATCGGGGGGCTCTTCCCCCTCATCCATCTGGGCCGGCCGTGGCTCTTCTGGTACATGATTCCGATCCCGAACTATCGCGGGCTGTGGCCCAACTTCAGGTCACCGCTGGTCTGGGACATGGTGGCGATCACCACCTACCTGACGGGGAGCATCCTCTACCTGGTTCTTCCGATGCTGCCCGACATGGCGATCCTACGAGACCGGGTGGCGGCCGAGAACCGCGCGACGCTCAAGGCCCGTTTTTACCGCCTGATGGCGCTCGGCTGGCGGGGGACTCCCCAGCAGTGGCACTCGCTGGAGAGTGGGATCCGCGTCATGGCCGTGATCATCATCCCGGTCGCGATCTCGGTTCACACGATCGTGTCGTGGGACTTCTCCATGACCCTGCAGCCGATGTGGCACAGCACCATCTTCGGTCCCTACTTCGTGGTCGGCGCGCTCTATTCCGGCGTCGCGATGCTGATGCTCACGATGTATGTGCTCCGGCGAGGGCTGGGTCTCGAGGAGTACCTCAGCGACAAGGTATTCAACAATCTTGGTCTGCTCTTCGTCACCTTCGGGCTGATCTGGGGCTACTTCACCTTCGCCGAGCATCTGACGGTGTGGTACGGCAACGAACCGTCGGAAATGGCCGTGTTTCGGCAGCGGGTCTCAGGGGACAACGCCATGGTGTTCTGGACGATGTTGGTGCTCAACATCGTCATTCCGCTCGGCGTCCTGTCGTTCCGTTGGGGACGGAAACCGTTGCCTACAGCGGTGGTCGGTCTGGGCGTGCTCATCGGTATGTGGATCGAGCGCTTCCTCATCGTCGTGGGGACACTCCGCGAACCACGGCTCGATTTCACGGTCGGCACATATTCACCGAGCTTGGTAGAGGTGGGGATCCTCGTCGGCTCCTTCGGCCTATTCGGGCTTCTTTATTTCCTCTTCGTTCAAATCGCGCCGATCATCTCGATTTGGGAGGTACGGGAAGGCGATCGGCGATCGCACCCGATCCCCATCGGTGCCGGGCCGGCGCCCAGCCCCGTGCGTGAGAAGGCGTAGGATGCCCGCAGAGCACTGGCTCCATGCGGCCTTCGCTTCCCCGTCCGACGTGCGCGAGGCCCTCGCACGACTCGCCGCAGCCGGCGTCGCGGCCAGCGATATCGAGGTTCGTAGTTCGATCCCGCTGGATCCCGACCTGCATCCCATCGGGCTCGAGGTCCGTTCGCGTGTTCCGTATATGGCGATGCTCGGCGGCGTTGTGGGCGCCGCCGCCGCGTACGTGCTGATCAGCTTCACGTCCCAGGCGTACCCGTTGCCAACCGGCGGCATGCCCATCGTCCCTATCCCCACCTCCGCCGTCATCATGTTCGAAGGTCTCGCGATCGGAGCGATGCTCTGCACCGTGGCAACCGTTCTTTATGAGTGTCGCTTGCCGCGGTTCGGCGCGCGCGACGGCCTGCTCGACCAGCACTTGGCGGCCGGCAGTATCATCGTCGTCGTCAGATCGACCGGTAGTACTACGCACGAGTGGGCGTCAAAAGCGTTGGTCACCGAAGTACAGGAAGGGCCCGCCCGTTCACGCCAGTCCTAACTCCGAGCAGCAGCGCCGGGAACCCTCGTGGCAACGCAACGAGGCCCGCCGTACTTCTTCAACAGCCTTCTAATTATTTTCGGCGCCCTCGGCGATCCAGGTTTTGATCAACTCGAGCTCCTCGGGCAGAACCGGGTCACCGTCTTCGGGCATGTCCCCGGACGCGATCATGTCGACCAGCAGGCTCCCGTCGGCGTCGCCGGGCTCGATGACGGTACCGTAGTCGGAGCCGGCCATGACAGCCTCGTAGCTGTCGAGCTTGAGACCCAACTCCATGTTCTCCTCGCTGTGGCACTCCCAGCACCGGGCCTCGAAGATCGGCATGATGTCGTCGGCGAAGCTGACCGCAGCACTCGGTTGCGCTTCGACCGGCGCCACCCAGGAATCGGCGTCGGAGCCCGACTGCACGGCAAGTGCAACCCCGGTCGTCAGTACAAGCGCAAAAAAAACGTCGGCACGAAGCAGCATCCTGACCTAATCCTTCGGCGATGTCGTGATCGCCAATGAAGACGTGGTTCCGAGAGTCGACGGCAAGGCCGACCCGAGCTGATACCAGACGCGCGCCGGCGCGGTTCCGGGAGTGAGTCCCCCAAGCCGACGCGCCACCCGCCGGATTCGGCGTTCGCCGGACCCGTGCGGATTCGTGCATATGTGACGTTCGGAGTGGGACGGCAAGATCGACACAATTCGAGGGGCGCTCCTTCTGTCCGCGTCGAGACCTCGACCGCCGCCCCCTCGTGTTGAATCGGAACGCCCTCCATAGTACCCTGCGAGTCCGAGTCTGCCCGCACGCACCACGCCGCAACCCATCCACCGACGAAGGCCCCCCCCGATGCTCCGATCCCGGTTGCCCCTAGCGCTTCTGATCATCTCCGCCTGTGCGGCCCCCGACGGTGCCTCGGATACATCCGCCACGACGGCGACGACGTCCGGTGTGGCCCTCGCTCGCACGGGCCCCGGGGAGATGCCACCCGCCATCGTCGGAAGTGGCGGGGCCTTGCAAGGGGTCGACTTGAGCTACGTCGACGGCGATGCGGCAACGACGGGTTACCTGGCCGTGCCGCAGGGCGACGGCCCCTTTCCGGCGCTGGTCATCATCCACGAATGGAACGGCCTCGTCGATCGCGTCCGTCAGCTCGCGGACGACTTTGCTGCGGAGGGCTACGTGACACTCGCCGCCGACCTCTACGGCGGACAGGTGGGAAGCAGTTCCGATGAGAATATTGCGCTCATGAACGCAGCCACGGCAGACATGGGCACGGTCGTCTCCAACCTCAACGCCGCCGTCGCGTACCTGAGGGCCCGGTCAGACGTCACAGGGCGAGTAGGTGCGATGGGTTGGTGTTTCGGGGGAGGGATCGCCTTGTCGTTCGGGTTGGACGGAGAGGACCACGAGGCGACCGCGATCTTCTATGGTCGCCTCATCGAGGACCCTGAGGTTCTGGCGCGAATGGATCACGAGGTCTACGGCACCTTCGCGAGCCTCGACCGAGGCATATCGACGGAGCAGGTCGAGGGTTTTGAAGCCGCGCTTCGGGCCGCCGGCGTCGAGAACGACATCCACATCTACGACGAGGTGGATCACGGCTTTTGGCTCCGCGTGGATCAGGACGTTGAAGCGAGAAGTGAAGCGGGGCTCGACGCCTGGGAACGGCTCAAGGCCTACCTGGAGCGGACGCTGGGGTAGTCGCTCACGCAGGGGAGGGGTGCACGACCGCCGCCCGACTCACCCGCCGCGCAGTCGCTTCCGTTGCTCCCGTCGCGCAAGCTTCCTTCGCCGCCGCGCATCTCGTGCCGTCTCGCCGGCGTGACGCACCGACACCTCGACGCCCCCCATGATCGCCAGGCCGGTAATGCGTAGCGTAGGTGCATGCGGGTCGGGATGGATCTCGCTGTCGGCAAGGTGTTCGAATCCGCCAAGAATGGCGATTCCGTGGCTCTCCACGTTCAGGCCCGGTGGGACGATGATCTCGACGCCACCGCACACCGTGAACACCTGGATGTCCGTGACTCCAGGCGCCAGGTCCGCCTCGCGCAGATCCAGCTTAGCGCCACCCATCACCGCGATCGCGTAGTTCTTCCGTGCCGGACTCCACCTTCCCCGGCGGTTGACCCCGCCCAGGCAAGCGACGATGAATGCCTTCTCCTTGACGTGCGCGGCCGACGTGACCGTGTAGTCGGGAACGGTGGCAGGAACGGACGCATTTTCCGCTCCAACGAGCGCAGGCAGGTGAACCCCCCCAGGGAGATCGCGGAGCAGTTCCTTGAGCGCATCGGAGCTCTTAGCCCTGTGGGCCGCGTCCACCCGCCGCTCGAACTCATCGACATCCATCACGTCGTTCGCGAAGTGCTCCATGAGAGCGTCGATCGTGACCTGACGGGTGTGGTTGAGCGGGGCCCGCCCCGCTGCCGCATCTTGAGACATACGTCTCGCTGCTCCCTGATTGGGTCCCGAACTAGCAGGAATGTACCGCGTAAGTCGAATGGTGGCGTTAAGGATCCATTACGATCATGTTGTTCTCTCGATTCATCGAACAAGCAGTGAAGGAGCACAGCAATGCGCGCAAACCCATCAAGGTATGTCCTCGTTCTGACACTCGCTCTCGCGCTGGGACTCGCTGGGTGCGCGTCGAGCGGGGGCAGCAGCACCCGCAATCCCGGCTCGAGTTCCAACCGTATCGTACGGGCCGATCTCGATGCCCTCGAAGGCACGCTAAACGCCCACCAGGCCATCGTGCGCCTGCGTCCTCGCTGGCTCCAAACCCGCGGCAGAGTCGGTTCCCGACCCGTTCTCTACGTCAGTGGGTCGAGACGCGGCGACTTGGACGACCTGAAATCCATGCAGGCTGCAGAGCTCGAGCAGATGGAATACATGAGCCCGAGCGACGCGACGACTCGATTCGGAACTGGGCACAATGGCGGAGCGATCCTGGTGACGAACAGACGAAGGTAAAGCTGCCGAAATCGAGCGCGACCGACGGGGCGGGGCGAGCCGGCCCGTCGGTCTCTATCTGGACGCAACGCTCGTCTGGGGATTCGTCCCGCTTCAGTCCACCAACCGCCGTGCGAAGCGCTCGAGGACGTCTGCGCAACTCCGAATCTGGCCCACGTCGATCCACTCGTCTTCTGTGTGGGCTTGCTCGATGCTGCCCGGCCCGTAGCACACGGCCGGAATCCCGGCTTCGTTGAGGAAGGCCGCGTCCACCCACGCCGTCATTCCCTCGATGACCGGCGCCAAGCCTACCGCTTCGCTCGCTTCGAGCAGGCCCCGCACTAGAGCGCTCTCGGAGGCGACCTCGGTACCGGGGCGTTCCAGGGTCATCACGATGGACCCGTCCACCCCTGGCTCCCGCTGCCGGAGCGTGTCGAGAACCCGCTCGAAGTCCGCGACGACGTCCGCAGGTAGCTCCCCCGGCAACGTGCGGCGTTCGAGCACCAGCTCACAGCTGTCCGGATACACGGACTCGGCAGTACCCCCAGTGATCGTGCCGGCGTGAAACGAGCCGTGGCCCAGGAGCGGGTGGGCCGGCCGGGTCTGGAGCGCCTCGGCGTACTCGTCCAACGCTGCGATGAACAGGGCAGCGTGACGTATGGCGTCAACGCCGATGTCGGGTCGAGAGCCGTGCGCGGCCCGACCGCGAAACCGCGCGCGCAGCCACACGAAGCCCTTATGGGCAGGCATGACGCTCAGCTCCGTGGGCTCACACACGACGGCGAGGTCGGCCTTCACTCCATCGGCGACGAGTGAGGCCATCCCCAGACTCGCGTGTTCCTCATCTGCCGTGAGCGCCACGATCAGGTTCGGGCGAGCGCCTTCGCTCGCCAGTCGGGCCGTGGCCGCGAGCAGAGCAGCCACGCCGCCCTTCATGTCGCACGCACCCCGTCCAATGAGGCGATCCCCGTCGACGACCCCACCGAACGGATCTACGATCATCCCGTCCACACCGACTGTATCGAGATGACCGTTCAAGAGAAGCGTAGGCCCCGTCCCCTCGAGGGTCGCGACCACGTTCACGCGGCCTGGGCCGACCTCCTGGATCTTCGTCGTGAGCCCCCATCCCTCCAGCAGTTCGGCCGTGACTTCGGCAATGCGTTGCTCACCCGCCCCGCCAGGGGCGAGCGTCGGATTTACCGAGGGGGTCGAAACGAGGAGCCGCGTGAGCGCGACAGGATCACCGGCTCGGGCAGCCTCAACACCATGGGGGCCTGTGGTGTCCATGTTTGCGAAGGTCGGAGTGGGCCCGCAGCCGGCCTCGAGCCACCGCGGCGGAACTGTCGTGAAAGCGCAGGCATACTAATACGTAACATGCAGTAAACGTGGGATCACCCGAGGGAGGAGTCATGAAGAAGTTCGCGATCGGCCTGCTCGGTGCAGCCGCGCTCGCGACGACGATTCTCCTGGTGCGTCAGCAAAAGGAGGTGGAACGGACCGACTCCCGCCTGATACCGGCGGGGGAAAGCCAGCCCACCACCCTCTCACTGGAGCGAATCCGGGAGCTCGGCCTATAACGCAGACGTCGTCTGAGCAGGAACGAGAAAAGAGCGGCGGGGAGCCATGTGCGCCCCGCCGCTCTTCTTGTCGTATCTCGCCTGGAGCGGCCCCCTACTCGAAGTGGTTCTTGTTCTTATCGAGGTAGCTCGTCCACTCCGGCGGGACGTCGGTGTCCGGAAAGATCGCTTGAACGGGGCACTCAGGCTCACAGGCCCCGCAATCGATGCACTCGTCTGGGTGAATGTAGAACTGATCTTCACCGTCATAAATGCAGTCGACCGGACAAACCTCGACGCAACTGGCGTCCTTGGTCCCGATACACGGCTCGACAATGATGTAGGTCATGTCCCGAACGAATCCTCTTGAGTCCCGCAGCGACAAGAAGCTGTAGACATGCGACGGGCGGGGCAACTGTGGGCAGGTGCCCCTTCGAGATCCGGTACAGACTGTACGAAATGGGGGGGGGCGGCGTATGGTACAAGGCGTGACCCGATGAAGAGGTCGCGCCGAGCGTTGGAAGCAGGATGCCGGCTCGTGGCA
>JADFLD010000288.1 GCA_022564535.1 Gemmatimonadota bacterium | reverse complement strand
AAGAGATTCTGGCCGGAGTCCTCGATCACACGGTCCCCGACTCGAATGCGTGCGTAGTCCGCCTTGATGAGGCCCGCGAGGATCGAAAGAATGGACGACTTCCCGCTGCCCGACGGCCCAAAGAGCGACGTGACCCGTTGATCGCACTCGAACGCGATATCGAGCTCGAATCCGTCGGGGAAGCGGTGTCGGCACTCGAAGCTCAGGTGGCTCACCGGCGTCGCATCCGGCGCTCGAGGAACTCACTCGCGGCGAGGGCTGCCCCCGCCAGGAGGATCGAGACGGCCACGAGCGGCCAGATCGCGTCCAGTCCGCCCACGCGGTCGCGCATCGAGTAGATGAGCAGTGGGATGGTCTGGGTGCTTTCTCGTTGGCTGACCAGCATGACGGTGGCGCCGAACTCCCCCAGACTGCGCGCGAAAGCGAGCACGCTCCCGGAGATGACGCCGTGCATGGCGAGAGGCAGACTGATCGTGAAGAAGGTGCGCGTCCGTCGGGCCCCCAGAGTGCGAGCCGCCATCTCCAGACGTGGATCGACGCCCTGGAATCCCAACCGGATGGCGCGAACCATAAGCGGGAAGCTCATGACCGCCGCCGCGACGACCAATCCCTTCCAGTCGAACGCGACACGAATCCCGAACGTGTTGCGCAGGAAACGCCCCACCGGGGCATCGGCCTGAAAAAGCAGCAGCAGCATGTAGCCGGTTACGACCGGCGGTAGAACCAGCGACAGATTGAGCAAGACCTCGACCATCCACTTGGCCCTGAACTCCTTTCTGGCGAGCAGATAGCCGAGCGGAATTGCCAACGGAAGGCTGAACAGCACCACGTATCCGCTGACGGTGAGGCTGAGGCGGATCGCGTTCCACTCGGCTTCGCTGAACACGCGGTAGCTAGCGTGAGGGGGGAGTCGGCGCGGACGTGAAGCCGTGACGCCGGAACACCTCCGCGGCGAGGGGAGACGTGAGGTAGGCGTAGAACTCCAGCGCGCCCTCGACTCTCTCTGCATGCCGTAACAGCATCAAGGGATACCGAATCGGACTGTGCATCTCGGAATCGATCTCGAACAATACCTTCACGTTGGGACTCGCAACGGCGTCGGATGCGTACACGATCCCGACCGCGATGCCCCCCGTCTCCACGTAACCGAGTGCCGTGCGCACGTTGCTGCCGGGAATGAGGCGTTCGTGGAGTACCTGCCAAAGGCCGGCGTGCTCGAGGGCCTCACGCGCGTAGATCCCGGCCGGGACCGAGGAAGTCTCCGCGAGGGCGATCTCCCCCACGGACTCGGGGACGAGGTCTACGAGACTGGTCAGTTTCTGTTCCGAGTCCGACCTGGCGACCACGACCAGGCGATTCGAGACGATTTGCACCTGGTCGGTGACGCGGCTTCCTCCGCGCTTGTTCGTCGCGGCCGCCTTCGCCCACTCCACATTCGCGGACAGAAAGAGGTCGGCCTCGCCGCCGCTCTGAATCTGAACGGCCAGGCTCGACGAGCTCGAGAGCGTCAGCTCTACCCGGTAGCCCGTCTCCACCTGGAAGCGGTCGCGCAGCTCCGTGATCGCCTCGGTCATGCTGGATGCCGCGAACATCTGGATGCTCGCCCGGGTCTCGGAGGGACCACAACTCACAAGCAGGAGCAGCGTCGCCATGGACAGGGTCGATTTCATGGCACGACTATGCCCCTCGCCCCGGGCGCCCGCAACGGGACCGAATGCCTCAACCGGGGAAGAACTCGTTCCTCGCCCACGCCAAAGAGTCGGATCGCGAGCGCCTCGAATAGCGCCGTGAATCGGCTCCCATCCTCAGCCCAAGGCACTCATATCTGGCGCACCCGTCACCCCCATACATGAAGAGGATCGCCGGCGGCTACCCCTCCAGCTTGGCAACAATGTGGTCGATCACCTCGCAATGCTCATGCTGTGGGCTGAAGAGGATTAGTTCGGAGTCCGCATCGGCCTTCACCGAGTGCCCAGGAGGCCAGTAGAACAGATCGCCCCCGCTCGCGGTCTCCGTCGAGCCATCGGTATAGGTAATCGTCAAGCCGCCTTCGAGCATGTAGCCCCAGTGGGGAGACTGGCAAAGATCGTTTTCCAAACCCTCGAGCAGCGGGGCGAGATCGGTTCCCGCCCCAAACGAAAAATACTCGGCGGCCATTTTTCCGTATCCCGTGGCATCGCCGAAGTCCAGAGCCTGACGAGCCTTGGCACCGGGTATGTCGATCCTTACAGGTACATCGTCTTTCGCGATCCGCATGAACGTCCTCTGTCTCGGGGCTCACGCCCGTGCTTCTCGAGAGGCCCATGGAGTTGGAGACGTAGCCCCCACGTCGACCGACGCCGTCTTGGAAGGCCGATGCCGGAGATGGCCGTGAGCCGATCCGGTTCGAACATACGCCTCTATTCATATAAGGACACCGATCGTCCGTTCGCGCCTTGACGCGGCTGGGCCCCTCGCGTCCCGTTCGCTAATGTTTTCAGTTGTCGATCCCTCAAGCTCCTGTGGAGGACACCGTGCCCGACTTCACGACACTCGATGGTGCAACGGCTTCAGTCAGCGAGAGCGCAGTCGCTGCTCTTGGCCACGGCCTCGTAGGCGACATGCTCACGCCGGCATCGGATGGGTACGACGAAGCTCGATCCATGTGGAACGCCATGATCGATCGTCGCCCAGGGCTCATCGTGGACTGCCGCACCGAGGGGGATGTGATTCACGCGGTGAAGTTCGCCGCCGAGCATCGCTTGCTGCTCTCCATCTACGGGGCTGGGCACAACATCGCCGGGAACGCGGTGTGTGACGGCGGCTTGATGATTTCGTTCCAAAACATGAAGGCTGTGGACGTCGACGCCGACTCCCGAACGGTTCGTGTCGAGCCCGGCGCGACGCTGGGCGAGCTGGACGCCGCCACTCAGGTCCACGCCCTTGCCGTTCCAACCGGCATCAACTCGACGACGGGAATCGCCGGCTTGACGCTTGGAGGTGGCTTCGGCTGGATCAGTCGCAAGTACGGGATGACCATCGACAACCTACTCTCTGCGCGGGTGGTACTGGCCGACGGCAGCGTCGTCGTCGCGAGCGAGTCGGAAAACACGGATCTCTTTTGGGGGCTCCGTGGCGGGGGCGGCAACTTCGGCGTGGTCACTTCTTTCGAATTTCGGGCGCACCCGGTCGGCCCGGAGATCCTTTCGGGCCTGATCGTCCACCCGCTCTCGGATGCCCCACAGGTGCTCCGCGCGTATCGGGACTTCGTGAAAGACGCTCCGGACGAAGTCACGGCCTGGGTCGTGCTGAGGAAAGCGCCACCCCTACCCTTCCTTCCCGAGGACGTGCACGGCACGGAGATCGTGATCCTTGCCGCGATGTATACGGGAGACATGGCAGACGGGGAGGCCGCGCTTGCACCCCTCCGTGCCATCGGAAGCCCGAT
>JADFLD010000014.1 GCA_022564535.1 Gemmatimonadota bacterium | reverse complement strand
CCCGTCGCGGCGACCGGTACCGCTGGCGTCGTTTCGGCCGGCACGCCCGCGAGGACGGAGCGTGGAATCAGGCCCGCCGCGCCCGCGGCTCCAGCCGTGCGCAGGAGAGCCCGGCGCGAGATCGTCGAACCCGCGACGTCCTCCGGGCGGTCAGGATCGGCCATCAGCGTCCTCCTGCTTCATCGAGGGAAACGGATCGCCGCCGGTGGAGGGCTGTCGGCGGTACAACGGCACCATGCTTCCCAGCCCGATGACGTGACCTTCGATCGCCTCGAGCAACTCGTCCCGCGTAAGCCCCGGCTCGAGATCGAGTTCCGCATCGAGCGCGAATACGGCGAAATGATAGTGGTGGACCGACGTCCCGGGGGGTGCAGGCCCACGGTACATGGGCAGACCCCAACCGTTGTTTCCCTGCGTCGCGCCGGCGAGTTCATCGGGTAAGGGCTCGGCGGGGTCGAACGGGATGCCTTCCGGCAATCCGGCCGCGCTTGCGGGGATGTTATAGATGATCCAATGCACCCACGGTGGGGGGCGGCCCGCGCCATGATCCTGGCAGAGCACCGCCAACTGTCGGGTCCCTTCGGGCAGACCTCGCCACACCAGAGGCGGCGACACGTTTCGCCCGTCCGGGCTGTAGTCGCGAGGCATCATCACGCCGGTCTGCATGGTCGGACTCTCGACGATGAACGTCGGGGGCGTCTGAGCCTGCACCGACGCCGCCATGGCAGCGGTGACGATCAGGCCCGTGCATGCCGACCGTTTGAAGTCCATCGTCATGGATCGCGAGGCGCCAAGCGCACGACCATTTTTCCCATGTTCTCGCCGGTGAAGAGACCGAGGAACGCCTGAGGCGCACGCTCGATTCCTTCGTGAACGGTTTCACGCCACACGACTTTGCCGTCCGCAAGCCACGCCCCCATCTCCTTCGCAAACGCCGCCGACCGGTCGGGATGGTCGGACACGATGAAGCCCTGAAAGAGGAGCCTCTTGGTCACGATCTGGAAGAGGTTGTTGGGCCCGGGGGGTGGCTCGGGCGCGTTGTACGTCGATATGCTACCGCAGGCGATGATTCTGCCGCGTTCGTTCATGCCCCACAACGCGGCTTGCAGATGCTCTCCTCCCACGTTGTCGAAGTAGACATCGATCCCGTCCGGACACGCTTCGAGAAGCGCCGTACGGAGATTCTCGACGGTCTTGTAGTTCAACGCCACATCGACGCCCAACTCGTCCCGCAGCCAGTCGACCTTCTCCTGTGAGCCGGCGGTTCCCACCACGCGACACCCTCTCGCTTTGGCGATCTGGCACGCGACAGATCCGACCGCCCCGGCGGCCCCCGACACGAACACGGTCTCGCCCGGCTCCGGCTTTCCGATGTCGGTGAGGCCTATGTAGGCGGTGAGACCCGGCATTCCCAGCACACCCAGATACGCGGACAGCGGCGCCAGACTCGCATCCACCTTCCGCAGCCCAGCATCACCTGAAAGGAAGTACTCCCGCCACCCGTTCATGCTCACGACGTGGGTGCCGACCGGGAAGCCGTCGTTCCTCGACTCCACGACCTCTCCGACCGCCCCTCCGTCGAGTACCGCCCCGATCCGGAACGGAGGCACGTAGCTCTTCCGATCGATCATGCGGCCTCGCATATACGGATCGACGGACATGTAGAGGTTCCGGACGACGAGCTCGCCCTCCTCCGGCGCTCCGACCGTTACCTCGACCAGCTCGAAGTTCGACTCCTCAGGTAGCCCCACGGGGCGACTCTTGAGGTGGATCTCGCGGCTCAGATGTTCGCTCATCGTTCGTCTCCAGCCAGTGAAGCCAATTCTCCGTCCCCTGATCGGGGTCCCGACCTTCAGGAGGCGAGCTTGAGCGCGGTTCCGTATGCCATCACTTCGATTCCAGCCGTACTCTTTCCGTTCCTGCCCCCGCCGGCGAGACAAGCGGTTTCGAGCCGGACGTTGATCACGTGCTGGTAGCCCCTCTCGGCGGCTTGCGCCTTCATGCGAAGGATCGCTTCGCGGCGGCCTCTCTCCATCATCGGCTCGTAAGCCCCAAGTCTGCCTCCCACGATACTCTTGAGTCGGGCAGAGAATCGCTTGAAGTAGTCGATTGAGACGACCACGTTGCCGATCACCAGGCCAGCTTCCTCGACCACCCAATCCGAGGGAATGTCCTCGTAGGTGATCACGATCATGCCGTCCCTGACCTCTTCCCGGGCAACGATGCTGAGGAGGTGTCGGCGCTCAAGCGTGGTACCGGTGATGTACGCCACGACGAGCGTCGCGAGCGACACCCCCACGGATAGGAATTCCATCGCTAGGCCACTGTGACAGCGGTGCCGTATGCAAACAACTCGGCTGCCCCTTGGGCGACACTGCTGGTCGCGAAACGAACGTTGACCACCGCGTTCGCGCCCATGTCCTCCGCTTGGGTCAGCATCCGGCGCAACGCTTCCTGACGAGATTCTTCCAGCAGTTCCGTGTACCCCTTGAGCTCACCACCCACGATGTTCTTCAGACTCGCCATTATGTCCCGACCGATGTGTTTGGCCCGGACCGTACTTCCCGATACGACTCCATAGAACTCGGTGATCTCCTTGCCAGGAATGGACTGGGTGTTGCTGATGAGCATGCTTCCTCCACGATGCGAGCGCGTACGAACGGCTTGGATCAACGTAGGGACTGGTGCCAGGATCGGACATCGACGGCAGAACCGGCTAGTCGTCGCTGGGTTGTGGAACCAGTCGGATGTAGGGCAGTGGCTGTTTCCAACCATCTGGGAACCGCTCCTTGGCCTCCTCGTCGGAGACCGCAGGAGAAATGATCACGTCGTCCCCCTGCTCCCAGTTCGCAGGCGTGGCGAGCTGCTTCTCGGCGGTCAGTTGGCACGAGTCCAACAGCCGCAGGATCTCGGTAAAATTGCGGCCGGTGCTCATCGGGTACGTCAGCGTCGCCTTGATCTTCTTGTCGGGTCCGATGACGAACACGGAGCGGGCGGTGGCGTTGTCCGCCGGCGTGCGGCCCTCCGACGTATCACCGGAATCGGCCGGCAGCATGTCGTATGCTTGGACGATGGCGAGCGTCGGATCCCCGATAAGCGGGTAGTTCACCGCGTGACCCTGCCATGACTCGATGTCCTTCGACCACGCCTCGTGGGAGCCTACGCCGTCAACGCTGATTCCGATGACCTTGCAGTTTCGGGCAGCGAAGTCACCCTGCAGTGCCGCCACAGCGCTCAGCTCCGTGGTGCATACCGGGGTGAAGTCCTTGGGGTGGGAAAAGAGAATCGCCCAACCGTCACCGATCCAATCATGGAAGTCGATCGTTCCTTGTGTGGTCTCGGCGGTGAAGTCGGGAGCTGTATCGTTGATGCGAAGTGACATGGGTCCTCCCCGGGTACGTTAGTAGGGCTTTTCTATGCTCTGTCGTAGCGAGTTACACTGCGGTCCATTCGAGGAACTTCCGAGGCGAGGCGAGTCGCGCGCAAGCGGACATGCCCTACCACGTAGGGGGTTAGCGCGAACGCTTCCGGCTCCTCTTCGGCTTGCGCCCCTGGTTCGGATGCTCGAGGTGCTTCCACGTCTTCCCTCGGCGCAACATGTAGATCGTGCTCGGTGACACACCCAGCTTGCTCGCCCAGTCAGCTCCAGGCGTTTTCCAGCCGTCGGCCTTCTCGTCCCAGTCGTCCAAGACTCGCTGAACCTGCCCGGTGGTCAGCAGCGCATGCGGCGAGTTCTCGCCTCGGAACCACACGCTCGACCCGTACCAGCGATCGACCCGCTGGATCGGGCCAGGCAAGCTACGACCCGCGTTTCCGAGACAGTAGTGGCGAACCTGGTCCACAGAAAACTCAGGGTGCATACGCGCGATCTCAGCGTACAGGTACCCCTCTTCCGCGAGTCCCCGCCATTTGACGACAAGCGTATCCTTGGGCTTTGGCATGACTCGAATCTAATGTCACCGAATGATCGAGCTAGGTCCGAGAATCGCTGACGTACCGACCATCGACGAAGTCCACGAAGTAACGGTCGATGAGGTGATGTTGAATCGGCAGGCCGCTGTCGTCTGGTTCGAGGTTGCGCTCGGCTACGTACGTTTGATGCTGGGCTTGGTGCGGCAACACGTGATACCAAGGACAGTGCTTCGGTGGCCTCGAACGAGCAACGGCTTCGTACCACTCCTGGGTTCCCTGAAAGTACGTATCGACATCGACGACCACACCTCGGTACTCGAACAGCTTATGCCGTACCACGTCTCCAACCGAGAGACGGGCATCTGGCATCATGATCATGGGTTCACATCCGAAGTCGGCCTTCCCCGCGATCTCATCCGGACGAAACTCATGTGTGACCTCGATGCAAAGAGTTCCCTACTCTATGCTCCCAGAGGAAGGCGCGCACGCCACTGTCCAATACGGTTCGGCTCTTTCAGCCACTCCGCTAGGAAGCGCCGAGGTCTCTTGCCCGATCGCCGGCCCTGCCCTATAACGAGACAGAGTCCACGCACTGCCCAGGAGGCATTAAATGCGCACGAGCACACTCGTCCGTGCAGCCTTCGGTCTTGGAATCGTCGGACTGCTCGGCACCCCTGCCGTCCACGGCCAAGCGGGCCCCGCACATACGCACATGGGGCACGTCGCAGACGGATTTCGGAGCACGCCCGAGGGTCAAGGACTCCTCCCCACAGCGGTCGCCGAAGCGGAGATCGCGGCTCAACACGCTGGCTTCGCTGGTAGGGACCCCAGCAACCTCGACGGCATGAAGCGGCACATCGGCCATGTCATCAATGCCATGGACCCGACGGAGGTCGAGAACGGCCCGGGCCTCGGTTTCGGCGTGAAGGCCGCTGCCGAAGGTGTCGTCCGCCATATCGAGCTCGCTGCTGGCTCCGATGGCGCGTCTGACAACGTCAAGGCACACGCAAACCATATCGCAACCGCAACGGGCAACGTCATCACTCGAGCCGATGCGGTCATCGCTTTGGCTCGGCAGATCCAGGAAGCCACGGATGCCGACGCGGCAGCGGCGATGGTCGAGGAGTTGATCGAGCTGACGAACGCAATCGTCTCCGGCACGGACGAGAACGGCGACGGCCGCACGGGTTGGCAAGAGGGCGAGGGAGGTCTCGCACAAGCGACCCAGCACATGGGCCTCATGAAGCGCGCTGAAGGTATGGGCGATTGAACCGGGCGAGGCGGCGTTGACACGCGACCGCCCCACGGCTCGAACACGACCCTAGCCCGACGCTTCTCCCCCGCCGACGGATTCACGCTGTTTGTTCGCTTCGGTCGCGATGCCCTCGACCGCGTCGTGCATTCTTATCCCATCACCCCCACGTCGGTTTCGATGAGGGCCGTGGTCAGCGCCTCTGTGAACCACTCACCCTTGTGGGCGAGCAAGATCTCGAACCCCTCCTCTCGTGACCGTCCCTCACGATACGCACGACTCTCTACGATTCCGGTCCACGCCTCCGCTATGCCGACGATCTGTCCCCCGAGCGAAATCTCATCACCTTTCTTCCCGTGCGGATACCCCGATCCATCCCATCGCTCGTGATGCTCGAGCACGTACTGTATGGACGATCCGAGGTGCTTCATCGGCTCGATGATCGCGGCGCCCTCTTCACAATGAGCCCTGATCAACTCAAGTTCCTCGGGTGAGAGGGCGTCGGGCTTCTCGACGACCGCATCGGGCACACCGATCATCCCAATGTCATGGAGCAGGGCTGCCGTCCGGACGGCTTCGATTTCATCGTCTGGGAGCCCGAGCACATGGGCGATCGCCGCCGATTGCATCGCTACGGCCTGGCTATGCCCGCGAAAGTGCGGGCTCCGGGCGTCGACCGCATTGATCAGCGAGGCGAGCGTTCCAAGCGTGACTACCCTGATATCGTCAGCGTTGCGAGTCAACGCATCGTACATCCACTTCACCATCGCCCGGTGGTGGTCGTCCGCGGCTCTCCTGAGAAAGGCACGCTGCACCACCCTGGTCAACGTGTCCCGTTCGACCGGCTTCGTCAGGAAGCTCGAGAGCCCGTGGCTGAGAGCCGAGGCGGCGGTGCTGGAATCACCGTAAGCGGTGACCAGAATCACGCCCAGGTCTGGGTCGACCGCGCGCGCTGCTTCCGCGAGCTCGAAGCCGGTCATCTTCGGCATGACCAGGTCCGTGACCAATATCTTGGGCGGGTTCGAGCGGATCGCATCCAACGCCTCGAGCGGATCGGAGAAGACTTTGACCGGATGTCCGATGCGTTCCAGGAACGCCTTCATCAGGGTTAGCGATGTGGGGTCGTCATCCACGACAAACACGTCAACATCTTCGATCTCCGGCAAATGAAACGTGAACCCAAGATCACTGAGTTCGGCGTCGGAGGGCGCTCGCGTCGGCTCCTGCCTCTCCATGCTTCCCCTCCCAGTGCCACAGCGTGGCGTCAATGTCATCGATGGGGTCCTACACCAACTCGGACCATCCCTTCGGGCATCCCTATGGGGCGGGGGCGCGCACGCGATACCCGACTCGATCGCTTCACGTTCGAAGCTTGCAACATTTTACTATACGGAGCGCCCGGCTCCACGACAACACAAGAAACATCGACGAGCCAGACACGGGAGTCGGCTCGCACGTCCGCAGCATAGAGCGCGGTTATCGTCCTCGGTCTGTAGCGGGTTCGGCAAGGTTGCGAGAGACAGTCGTTCCCTTACTCGCCAGCCTCGAACTTGAAGGATATCTTCACCTTCGCGCGGTAGTTCTGAACCACGCCGTCCTTGATCTGCATGTCCAACTCCGAGACTTCGGCAACGCGCAGGTCGCGCAGCGACTCCGAAGCTCGTTGGACCGCCGCGGCGGCCGCCTTCTCCCAGGACTCCGTCGAGGTTCCTACCAGCTCGATGACCTTGTACACGCTTTCAGCCATGTGTCACTCCTCAGGATGGCCGCCACATTGCGGCTTGGCATTCTGGTTCAGACTCACCATGCTGGCCCGCGGCGCGCTAGGCAAGGCGGCCAGCCTCGAGGCATCCACTTTCGGGCATTCACCGGGTGTCTGTGATCAAGCGCCAGCCTCCGGATACGCGAAGCCGGTCCCAAGAGTGGACAAGGGATGGGTGGTGTGATGTCTTATCCACTCGACACCGGCGGTCGGACTCAGGAGGCCATATGGATTGGGAAGTCATCAAGCAGTCGGCAATCTTCAGGGACCTCGAGGAGGACGAGCTCGAGCAAGTTGCCGAGATCTGCGAAGTCCAGGAGCTGAAGTTCGACGAGTACATCTTCAGAGAAGGTGACGAGGGCGATCGACTCTACATCATCTCGAAGGGGGAGGTGCGGATCTCTCGGGACGTGCCGGGCACGGGTGAGGAGGCCATCGCGATTCTGAAACAAGGGGCGTGTTTCGGTGAGATGGCGGTGTTGGACCCGTCGGAGCGTTCAACCGACGCGATCTCCAACAGTCGGTGCACTCTCCTGAGCATCTCCCGCTCCGACTTCGAGCTCCTTCTGGATTCCGACCGTGACCTCGCCCATAAGTTGCTGTGGTCGGTGGTCCGGCTCCTCTGCCAGCGCCTCCGGGTTACGAACGACAATCTGCAGTCGATCCTGGTGATGGCGATGTTCTAGGCCCAGAGGGTGCGTTCTAGGGTCGCCGACTCTCCCCCAAGAGATGCCGAGCTCTTGCCTTGAAGTCCTCTTGGAACGACGTCGAGACAGACGCCCCCACGGCGTTACGCAACGCGACGTGCATCTCCTCCGGCCGATCCATGCTCTCGTAGATCATCGCGAGTTCGAAGTGGTGCATGGCGAGTTCCGGCTCGAGCTCGGCAGCTCGGCGTAGGTGGAATTCGGCTCGCTCCCACGACGCGCTTCGGAGCGCCTCGCCGCCGACCAGGGCTTTCGCAATGAATCGCATCACTGCGCTCAGACGCATGACCGCAGCCTGGATGCGTCCCTGCAAGTAATGCGCTCCCGCATGTGTGGGGTCGATCTCGAGTACCCAGGCCGACTCACGGTACGCTTCGTCGGCCAACCGAACTTTCGTGCGACCGCCGGAAAGATCCGCGATCAGGCCGGCGGCGACCGCGAGCCAATAGCGCCCCTCCAAACCGTCAGGGTCGAGCGTCTTCGCCACCGTCGCATGAAGGCGACTCCGGCTCCAAAGCCGAAACCGAGTCTTCGAGTCGGGCTCCGTGAGGCCGATCTGGGCGTACTCCTGAGCGGCGAGCCAGCGCAGACCGTAGTCTCGGGGGCGCGTCAGGAGCTGTTCCTCCAGCAGGGCGATCCTCGCACGGCCGGAAGGGACTCCGCCGACCGGAACGAGGCTGTCGAAGACGACGATCGTGGAACGCTGGGCTACGGCGCCGATCGGAAACAAGCCAGCGAATGACACTGAGGCGGTGACCACCACGAACAGTGCTCGACCCGGGCTTCTGGTAGAGTGCGTAGGCATTGGACGGCCTACAACGTCTTCAGATATTCGATGAGCGCACGCCGGTTCTCGTCCGTCCCGATGCGTGACCAGAAGTCGTGGCCGACGTTCGAACTACCGGGGCGGGCCGTGTTGAACCAGTCGCGATCATCTCCGTACCGGTGAAGAAGCTCATCCTCATCGAGCCGCCCGTCCCGGAGTCGGCGGTACAGCGTCTGGCCCATGCGCTCGCGATCGAGTGTCAGCGCCGCCATGACCTCGAAGATCCGTGGTCGCTCCGACACGGGTCCCAGCAGATGATGGAGGGTGGGAACACTCCCGTTGTGCAGGTAAGGGAAGTTGGCCCACACACCCGTGAGCGGTGTGGCCGCATAGCCGCGACTTCGGATGAGGCTTCCGTCGATCGCCAGCGGGCTCCGGTCGAAGGCCTCGATGAACTGCTCGGAGACGAGGTCGCGCCTTGCCATATCGGTACCCACATCCGCGTGCACACCGGGCCAATCGACGTTGCCCTGTCCGTCGTAGACCCCGTGGCACCGCGCGCAGCCGACCTCGCGTGACTCGAACAGCGCGCGGCCAACTTCCGCCAGTTCCCGATCGATCTCGTATGGGTAGGGCGGCGGCTTGAGGTAGCGCAGGACCGACTCGAATTCTTCCTTGATCGTCGGGATGACGACGTCGACAAGAGCGTCGAACCCCCGATCCTTTTCCAGCTCCATCGACGACGCCATCAGCGGATAGACCCCATGGAAGCTGCCGTCGCTGTACCAGCGTTCCGTGGGGATCTTCGCCGCCGTGTGCCAGAGCGGTGGCGTCTTGACGTCACCGCGGCCGACATCATCCACCGACGGCATCCGGTTGCCGTTGCTCCGCATGTAGAGTTCGACATGCGAGGCCGCGAACGCAGTCGATCGCCCCCGGGTCGTCGAATCGATCTTGTCGTGATGATGGCTGAGCAGGATGCGGTGGGCGTCGTCCGCCATGTCGTAGTCGGTGCCCTGAAGCCGCCAGAGCCAAGGCTCGCTCGTCAGCCGCTTGAGTGATTCACCCAGCCACAACTCGTCGAACGTCTTCGTGCCGGCGCCGAAATACGCGACTCCGTCGATCTCCGCCGTGTGGCACACGACGCAGTTCACCGTCCACATCAGCGGGTCGTCCGATCCGGCATTGGGGGCCATTCCGAAGGCCGGCACGAGCGGGTTGTCGCGCCAGAGCACGAGGCCGACGTTCTCGCGGACGATCGTCTCGACATCGCCGACAACGGCCTGCGTGAGCATGTTGCTGTCAAAAAGCGCCTGGGGAATCCACGCCGAAGCGTCGTACGTCTGATACATGAAGCTGAACAGGGACTTCAGGCGCTCGTCCGCCGGACGGGGGTCCGTCGGGTCCCAGTTGACCACGAGGTTGCGGGTTGCGCTCTCAAAGCTGGAGAAGAGCGCCTCTTCGGACATGGCCTTCCCACCTTCGGTGAGCCGCACGCGAACCCCGGCAACCGTGAGTGAGAGCACGGTAATACCGAGCACCGATCGGCGAATGGCCTTGGTCATGAGGGCTACCTCCTTCCGAGCGTGAGCAACATCAGAACAGCGTCGTGAGGAGCATCAGGGCGAGCGCCGCGAAGACCCCGGTCAGGACCAGGCCCGACCACAGCGCGCTCACCGGCCCACGAGGCAACGCGGCGACTTCGCCTCGCCGCCTCGCGAGCTCGAGCTCGAGGCTCTCGAGACCACGTGCCATCGCCCAACGATGGTTCAGCGAGAACACCGGCTTCAGGAGGAAAGAGAGACGTCGTAACAGTGGCTTATGCGCGTACACTTTCCACGTGTACTTCAGGTCGGTTACGTCACCGTCCTGTACGAGCGTCCAGAGGCCGCTTCCCACGAAGTCTCCGCTCGCCTCGATGGCGAGCCGCGAGGGCTCCCGATGTTCGACGACACGCAGCTCCCAGCACAGGCGGTACGGCAGCCAGCCCTGCGTATGAAGCAGTAGCCTAGTGCCGACGCCGTTCGGCTCGGTCGACGACGCGACCCTCTGAACCCTGCGGTAGACCGATGGCCACCAGCGCGTCAAGGCCTCGGAGTCGGTGAGTACCGCGAAGACCTCCTCACGCGAGGCTTCCACCCTCCAACGCGTCACGAAGCGGTACTCGTTGGCTGCCTTCGTCGTGACCCTGGCCGGCGGTAGATCTATCGTGAGTGGACGCAGTTCCGTACCGAGAACAAGCGCGCGACCAGCCACCAAGCTCGTCGCTCCTTCACTGTGCTGCGCTCGATCGCCCATAACTGCAAGCCACCTGATGAGAGTGCGAACCCGTTCTCGCGTGCTCAGAGATACAGAATCGAAAGCCGCACTTCTCTACGTCACCTGACGTAGCCGGACGATATGGATGGCGTACGTGGGCCGTGGAGTGGTGCGTCACCGGACGCCCACCTAGCCACTTGCTGCTGACCCGCGGGCCCTTCCGCGCTCTTAGGCGGCGGCTGCCTCGATGGGTCGGAGTTTCGGGACACGGCCGGGTGGGGTTACCGTCCGTGATAAGGCTGAACGTCGTATCAATGGGAGGTACTACATCATGCCTGGGCCAAGAGCGATCAGCTTCGACCAGTTCCAGTTCGAAACAGGAAGCTGGAACAACCCGGAACCCATGCAAGGTGGGAGCAGCTTCGTCTACGAGGCCTCGACAGGAGGCGCGCGCGTCTTCGTGTTCACCGTGCGAGACCAAGACGACTTCGTATCCATCGACTTTCCACAAGGCGCTCGCGTGTTCGTGCAGGACCACACCGTGCACCTCCCCGCGACTTGAACGTCGAGCGGACAGGCGACGTCCCCCTCAGCAGGAAGGCCCGCAGGCTCGCCTACAAGCACCTACGCAAGTGGCAAAGAGCCATCAACAAGGCGGAGGCGAGGGGTGCGTCCGAAGAATTGATTCAGGCGTTGACCCTTCGTACCTGGCTTCAATTCAAAGACTGGAGGCGGGGCGCATCCGAAGAGTACACCACCAGAGTGCGTGATGCGTGTGAGGCCGCCAAGGACTGCCTACTCCAGGAAGACTTCGTGGGCGCGAGAGCCAAGCTCATGAACCTCCAACTGGGCCTTTAGTCGCGTCACGACGCCGGAAATAGGGGTGGTTATTGACCCGACACCGACCTCGAGATGTCGCGTCTCGAGCTCGATCTCCGGAGGAGAGATACCTTCGTATCTCGATTTCGATGTAAGCATCGTCCGGGCGCAGGTCATGGGCGCCCGAATCGGTCCAGCTCGATGCCTGCCACCCTCGAACAGGATCTCAAGGCATGCGCCTCACTCTGCCGTCCTTTCTCGCCCTGCTGATATTGGCGTCTATGCTGGCGACAGACTCGTCGTCACAATCCATCGAGCGAGGGCCCGGACTGAGTGCCTCCCAAACCGACAGTGTCACCCTTCGATACCTGGGAGCGGCGGGTTGGGAGATTTCGGCCGGGTCTGAGGCATCGGGTGACCGTGTCGTGGTCTTGGTGGATCCGTACCTGACCCGAGCGAACTTTTCGGGCAGACCCAGTCAGGATCCGAATGACACTCGCCCGATCTACACCAGGGCGGATACGCTCGTCAGTGACACCGACGTGATCGACGCGCACATCGACCGGGCCGACTACATCTTGGTCCAACACGCGCACCCCGATCACGTGTTGGACATACCCTACATCGCGCACCGGACCGGCGCGGTGGTGATCGGGCACGAAACCACGATCAATATCATGCGGGCTTACGGCGTTCCCAACGTACAGCTGATCACGGTCCGGGGCGGCGAAGACTATGACTTTGGGAACGTTTCGATCCGCGTGATCCCGAGCCTTCACAGCCCGCTGGGCGACAAGCGGTACTACCAGTCGGAGGTCGTGGAAGAAGGGGCCACCCGACCCCTGCGCATCTCCCAACTCGTCGAGGGCGGTTCGCTGATGTTTCTCGTACGGCTGGGCGGCCACGAGATCATGACCATGGGATCCATGAACTTCATCGAGCGTGAGGTGGAGGGGCTTCGTCCAGACATCGCCCTCGTCGGGGCAGCGCCTTCACACTTGGAAATCTACGAATACACCCCCCGGCTCATGCGAGCGCTCGGATTCCCCCCGGTGGTCATGCCGACCCACGCAGACAACTTTCGAGTTCCCTATGGGTCGCCGCTCGCATACCGAACCGACTGGGTCGAAGCGTTTCTCGATGAGGTCCGTAGGGCCTCCCCCGACTCTCGGCTGATCATTCCCCGACACCTGGAGCCCATCCGTCTGTCGGTGCGGTGACGGCGCTCACAGCTGAGGGCTCCGCTGACTTTCAGCTCGGCAATGATCCACCCGAATGGGAGCTTCTCTAGCAGCCCGTGGTAGTAATAGAGTGGACCGCGCGCAGGGGTCTCGCGAGACCTGGAGTAGGAACGACGACGAGTCGTAGCCGTAGCTACGGCGAGGAGGAGAGACGACGTCCAGGGCCGCGACC
>JADFLD010000287.1 GCA_022564535.1 Gemmatimonadota bacterium | reverse complement strand
CCACCTCTACTGCTCAATGATGGTCAGGATGTCCGGTCGCAATTGGCAGCACTGCTGACAACAGAATCGTGGAGGCGGCTCGCTGCACGATCTGCCGCACTTGCCGATTCGCCATGCCGGACTCTGCAGGACTTGAACCAGCGGGAATAACGGAGGGAATGGCGGGAAGAAGAGCGGGAACAGCCATAGGTTGGTGAGGCGTGAAGACGCTCACCCAGTCGGCACCCTGCACTCCCTTCTTGCCCGCCCACTCAGCGCATCGGATGTTGACCTCGGTCTGATCCTCCCGTGCCGAGGGTTACTCGAAGACGATCCTACCGTCGAGGTCGTCCGGCGCCCGTATGCCCGCCAGATAGGCCAGAGTCGGCGCGATGTCCACGGTCCGCGTTCGCTCGTTGGACATTCCGGGGGTGACGCCCGCGCCCATGAAGACGATGGGGACGTGGCGGTCGTAGTAGTGCGCGGTACCGTGCGACGACCCCACGCCCACGGAGAGATAGTTGGGCTGGAGGCGCACCTCGAAGCCCAATGCCGAGAGCCCGTTCCGCCAGCGACCTGGATAGTACGAGTTGGCGTAGATAGCCGTGAACGAGTCGACCGGCTGCTCGTAGTCGGAGTGCCAGTAGACGTCCGCGACGATGTCCGCTGACTCGTAGTAGGCCTCCAGACGTTCACGACGCTCCCATTCGTCTCCCTCGCCGTTCATGATCTCCGCGGCGCCCCGGTTGAGGGCTCGCACCTCGGGCCTTGGAATCCGTCCAGCGTCCTGTCCCAACTCTTGGAGATGCTCCGGGAGGTCGAGCACACCGTGGTCCGAGGAGAGGGACAGCACCCAACGCCCTGATCCGACCTGTGCATCGAGCACGTCCATGAGTTCTCCCAGACTGCGGTCGAGACTCATCAGGTTGTCGAGCTGCTCACGACTCAGGGGGCCCCACGAATGGCCCACCCCATCGGTCGCCGAGAAAGACACGCCCAGGAAGTCTGTCACGTCGTCCAAGCCCATGCCCAGCTCTCTCACGCCCCGCTCGGCGAGGCGGGCCACGGCCACGTCCGAGTAGGGCGTCCTCACGAACCACGCGTGGAGCTCATCTTCGGTGGCGTCGTCGGGGAGGCTGTGCGGAAACGCCGATCCGCCGAGCGAGGTGCTCTCACCGGTGGCGGTGTCGGGTCGGCTCAACGCTGCGTGGGCCCAGGATGCCTCCCCGGTCCAATCACCGTCGTTGAGGAGGCCGCGCAGTACGTTCTGGTTGAAGTCGTCCACCCACGTCGGGTACTCCGAGCGATAGTGATCGGAGGTCACGAAGCGCATCTGTGATCCGGAGAACCAGTAGACGTGGCCGGTCGCGCGACCGGCGAGGCCGATGGCCGAACGGTCCTTCCTCGATACCGACAGCACGATGGCGTTCGCGTCCGTGTCCTGAACCCAGTCGGCGAGGCCGTCGCGCCGGAGGTTTCGCGGCGACCGCCCCGGGGCGCCCGGCTCCCCCAGAATGGTCGCGGAGACGTCGGCGACAGAGTACATGCTGGCCAGCTCCCCGTCCTCCTGCTCCTCGACCCACTGATTCGCAATGACGCCGTGACGCGCCGGTACGACGCCGGTGCCGATCGTGGCGTGGCCGGCGGCCGTCTCGGTAAACGCGTGATCCTGGACCCCGTCCGTGAAGCGGTAGCCCTCGTCTCGGAGTCGCCGCAGTCCCCCGATAAAGGCGTCGTCGTACCGATCGAGCATGTCTGTCCTGAGTTGATCCACCACGACTGAGACGATCAGGCGAGGAGCCGTGTCGGCTTCCTGGTTCTGTTCACATCCGCTGGCGAGCACAGCCGCCGCCAGCACGACACCGATTCTACGATCGCCTCGACTCCAACTCCGCATCTTGCCGCCCCGTTTTGGTCTTCGTGCCCTCGTGCCATCTTGAACGCAGCTACGCTGCCCTGATACGAGCGGAGTCGCGCGCCGCGGTCAAGACAGTCCGCTTGCTGGGGCTGCCGTTGGTGTTGCTGTAGCGAGCGTCCCTCGTGGCAGCGTCCCGTGGGCAGCAGATCATGCTTGTTCTGCTTGCGATCCTGTCCGTGGTTCGGCGAGCGAGTAGCTCGGCGGCGGCTTTATCGGCGGCGGACACGGTGGACCTCCTCGATCCGGCCGTCGGCCCACTCGCGACGGGTACATCCATCTCGAAAGCACTCGGTTTCGGCTATCAACTCCCCGGTTTCGACGCAGGTGCGACGAATCACAATTGACGCCTCGGAGTCGCGGCGGAGTAGCTCGCGGGCAGCTTCAGCGGGTGAGGGTGAGCACATGACGGGGGGCCTCTCCACGGGCGATGCGTTTGAGTTGCTCGTCTGTTAGGTGGCTCACGTCGAGGTCGGCAGACAGGCCGACACGTTGACGAGGGGGCGCTAATGCGGGCTCCAGTCTTTCCAAAACCGCGAGGGCAAGCCGTCCGTCCCCCACGACTGCGGATTCCAGCCCGACTCGCGCTTTGGAGGCCAGCCCCGCGAGCCAACGTTCGGCGGCCTCACGCTGCACATCGGGCCACCAGCTACACGACTCCCAGCGTTGCAGTGTTCGGCGGTCGATACCTGTCGCAGATGCCGCATCGATCTGGGTCGCGCCGACGTGCCGGAGAAACGCGGCGGAGAGCGCCTTCTCTCGGTCGCTGGGTTTCCTGATTAAGTCCTCGGATTGTGACATTTGTCGCTCCGTTTAATCGTGCGCTCGTAGGCGACCACGGCTCGACGCCATGCCGCGATCACGTTGAGGTAACACTCCTTCACGGCGAGCCGGTCGGCTTCGCTTGCGAACGAATCGGAGTTGTTTGTCGGTAAGCGGTCTCGGCGCCTTCCTTGGTTGGGAGGAAACGCAGCACCGGGTGCTCACGATGAACCTCCGGTCAGAATCGAAAGGGCGGCCCGCTTCGCCTCGTCTTCGTCGGCGTTCATGTTCGCGCCTGGCTTGGTCGGTAGATCGCCGCGTCGTACGCGGGGCTTGCCCGACACGCCTGCGTTCGGGAGGGAGCCATCGGCCAGGTGGTGGCGTAGCGTGTCGCTCGCGTACCCTGAGACCTCTGCGGCCTCGGCTAGCGTCAGGAGCTCGTCAGCCTCTTCACGCAGCACTTCGACGAGCTCGGCCGCGACGGTACGCAGCAGGCGCGCGCTGGCCTTGTCGGCGTAGCGTTGTTCGACCACGTCGGCTTCCGATTTCCACCGTGCCGCGAGCGCCTCGAGGCTGGTCATGAGTGCCACCGATTGCTATGCGAGCAGTCGGCAATCGCCTCATACCAACAGTTCCAAGCCAAATGTGCCTGTAGAGTGCCCCGGAGTGCTGGTTTCGGCCTCCGTGTTGCCTGGCGCTTCGTTGCCCAACTTGCCGACCATGCGCCACGCGCGACGGGCTGGGGGCGACGCAAAGCCACCCACCATGCAGGCTTCACGCATACGTCAGAGGCTCTTAG
>JADFLD010000013.1 GCA_022564535.1 Gemmatimonadota bacterium | reverse complement strand
TCGCCCTGCCGCGGGGCCTGCTCGTCCTCCTCACGCACCAGCGTGAGGATCGCGGCCTGAGGCACGACCAGGTAGCGGTCACCCTCGAACGTGATCTCGACGGCAGCACGCCGAAAGAAGATGGCGAAGTCACCGACGCGGGCCTGGAGCGGCACGTACCGGACCTCCGGCGGCGGAATCTTCCAGGGCTCCTCGTCCAGCTCAGTCGGAGCCTGCACGGCGTTGCCCGGTCCAGTGGCCATGACGGTTCCGCCCTGCACCGGCTGCGTGTCCACAGCCGTCTGGGGAAGGTAGAGACCCACCCTGGTGCGCTCCTCACCCTCCTCGGGCTGGATCAGCACGCGGTCGCCCACGACGATGAGACGTTTCTTCGAATCGGACATGCTCAGACTTTGGATGTTGGACCGCCGAAAGGTCGCCCAAGGGCCCTCGCGCACAAGTAGTGAGGCCACTCGGCGCCGGGGACGTCCGTTTTTCTAGCTGGCGCAACGCCATGCGAAGCTTGTAACGTTTCGTCCTCGACCCGGATGTAGCGGTGGACGCCCTCAGGAGTAACGGTGACATCAGCCTCCGCGCCCCAGCGCGCGCCCCACTGGCCTGGCCTGTGTAGAGACTTCCACAGCACCGTCGTGGAACTGGGAGCGACCAAGGATGGCATCGACCTCCGACGGCGCGCCGAGGCCCGATTCCTTTATGCCGAGCACAAGCCCTTTCTCCTCGGCCCTCCGCAACTGATTCGCGGCGCACTGGCTGACACCCTGAGGCGAGTGACCGGCGCATACCACCGATGTATCGAGCGAATCGTCTTGGCTTCGAGGAACGACGAACGGGTGCGGAACACGCTCTCCACGCCTCCTGCGCTCGCGAGAGACCTCGCCGACGAAAGCGAACCCGCCAATAGCAAGATCCATATCATGCGGCTGGACATTCTCTTGGGCAGCGATGGCGGCTTCCAGATCCTGGAGACGAACGCGAACTGCCCTGGGGGCTTCGTTTTTTCCGGCATCTGCAATCGTGCGTGGCGCGAGTTCCTCGAGGCGCAAGGATGTCCCGTCCCTCCTGCGCTCAAGCACGAGCGCAAAGGCTTCATGGCCGAGTGGTTTCTCGAAGTGATCGAAGAGGACACCGGCGCCAAGCCGGATTTCTTGGCCTTCCTTCGTGAGGAAGGCGGCAATCGCTTCGAGCTCACGGATTTCGGCAAACACGTCCGAGGCCTCGGCATCGAATGTAAGGAGATCGACCCCCGAGAGCTGAAGTTCGGGGGGAAAGGCGCGCCAACGGCCAACGGCCGCCCGATCACGCACGCCTATCAAAAGCTGGGCATGCAACGTTTTCTCGAATTACGTCCGGACCTCGATCCGTTCGTGGCCGCGGTTCGGGATCGGGCCCTCTTCGTCCAGAATGGGCAGAAGGGCCGCTGGGTGGGAGACGACAAGTTGTGCCTGGCGATGATCTCGGATCCGGACTTCGCCGGGCTGTTCGCCAAAGACGACCTGAAGACCCTCGAACCTCACGTGCCCTGGTCTCGAAACGCCGGTCACCTACCCGCCGACCGTCTCGAGTCGGTCCGGCGTGAGCGCGGTGCCTACGTCTTGAAACGAGGGCTCGACACGCGCGGACACGGCGTCGTCGTGGGCCGGGAGACGGACGACGTGACGTGGGCAGCGGCCGTCGACTTCGCGGTGCGCGACGCGTGGCTCGTGCAAGAGTTCCACGAGACCACGTGGATCGAGCGAGACTTCGACTCACCGCACACTCAGAGGCACGATGTAGCGCTGGGTGCGATCAACGGGGAGCTCACTACGTTGTTCATGCGCAGCAGCGGAGAGATGCGCGTCAACATGGCCCGCACCGGGCGGATGCACCCCGTCTTTCTTGGAACCGGACCTTGAATTCGACCTTCGAGTCGCTTTCCGTGGTGCTTCCCACGCTCAGCGAGACGACGTCGCTCACCCACACGATCGAGTGTCTCGTAGGCGATCTCCGGGCCGACCTGGAGCAGATTCTCGTCATCGTCTGTGACCGCACCACACCCGAGGCAATGGCGTGCGCCGAAGCCGCGGTCGAGAAGTATCCCGACCTGGTGAGCATCCACTGGCAGGATCTTCCGTTCTTCGGAGGCGCGGTGCGAAAGGCGTTCGAGGTGTCCACAGGAAGCCACACGATCCTGATGGCCAGCGACCTCGAAACCAGGCCTGAGGACGCCCCGGTTCTCGTCGCCGCCGCCAAGGAGAACCCGGACGCGGTCATTACCGGCTCCCGATGGCGCGGCGGCGGATTCAAGGGATACAACCCGGTCAAACTCGTCGCGAACTGGCTCTTCCAGAAGATCTTCGCCCTGCTGTACTGGACGAACCTCTCCGACATGACGTTCGGCTATCGAATTCTCCCTACGTATCTCACCAAGGAGATTCACTGGGAGGAGCTCCGACATCCGTTCGTGCTCGAGACGATCGTGAAACCTCTCAGGCTCGGCGTGCGGGCGATCGAGGTTCCCACCTCTTAGGCAGCACGCGTCGAGGGTGAGTCGGCCAACCCGTTTCTGCG
Source organism: Gemmatimonadota bacterium (assembly GCA_022564535.1). The sequence goes on along the minus strand of JADFLD010000013.1, from coordinate 10,453 downwards.
CAACTTCGAGTACTTTCGTCCAGGTTTGCGCGTCCGCTTCATGAGTCGCGACGCCATCCTGGGCAAGACGGACTGACCGCAAACCGGACCTTCTCCCCAACTCCCGACGGAACGGAATCCGATGTCGCGAATCATCGTAACCACGACGATCAACGCTCCGACCGAGGCCCTGCGAAAGTTCGCGGCGATCCCGGACTGGGAGCTCGTCGTGATCGGCGACAAGAAGACGCCGGACGACTTCCACATCGACGGTGCGACGTACGTGACACCGGACGACCAGGATGAAGTACGACCCGGACCTGTCCGACGCGCTCGGTTGGAACTGCGTCGAGCGTCGTAACTACGGCTTCCTCTGGGCGAGGGACATGGGGGCGGACGTCGTCGCGGTCGTCGACGACGACAACATTCCGCTCGACAACTGGGGGCGGGAGATCTACATCGGCGCCGAAGTCGAGGTCGACTACTACGAAACCGATCTCGCCGCATTCGATCCGATCGCCGTCACCGAACATTCTCACGTGTGGCATCGAGGCTACCCTCCTCAACTCCTGGCCGAGCGCGACTTCGGTGTGCCCACCCGCAAGGTGATCACGCCCGACATACAGGCCGACTTCTGGAACGGCGATCCCGATATCGACGCCATTTGTCGGATGCAGTTCAAGCCCGACATCACCTTCGACGCTTCGACCTTCCCCCTGGCTTCGAATCGGGTCGGCCCGTTCAATTCTCAGAACACCTTCGTGAGCCCCGATTGGCTCGGGGAGTACTTCCTCTTCCCCTTCGTCGGACGGTTCATCGACATCTGGACCGCATACTACGTACAGGCGCTCGGCGCGACGCTCGTGTACGGACCGCCGACGGTGTACCAGGACCGCAACGTTCACGACCTGACGCGCGATCTCGCCGCAGAGTTCGTGGGCTACGAGCACACGCTCCGCCTGTTGGACCGACTCGCCGAAGACCCAATGGCGATCTTCGACTTCATGCCCGAGCGCGCGGCTCAGGCCTACCGGGCCTACCGCAAGCACTTCGAGTAAGGGTGTGAACCCTCCGCGAGCGTAGGGCGCGCTTCCACGCCCCCCCCCCGGCCCTGGCGAGGGGGCCGTCGCGGGTTACACTGCCCCTTCGTCCGAACAATCATTCTGAGGTCGTCATGCGTATGCGTCCGAATCGAAGGAACCTCCGTCTCGCGGGACCACTCGCGCTCACGATCGCCCTACTCCTTCCGACTGCGATCTCCGCCCAAAGCGTCCGCCAGAGTGGGCGCTCCGATCGCGGCATGGTCTCGACCGGACACCCCCTCGCCACCGAGGCGGGGGTCCGGATGCTGGAAATGGGCGGCAACGCCGCCGACGCAGCGGTCGCGGCAGCATTCGCCATCGCGATCGTAGAGCCGACCATGAACTCGATCGGCGGTCGCAACCAGATCCTGGTGCGGACCCCGGACGGCGAATTTCACGGCATCGACGGGACGACCCAGGTTCCGTGGGACTACGATCCAGTCACGGCGCCCCAGGCTGCCTTCGGGTACGAGGTCATCGGCATCCCGGGCGCGCTCGCGGGTCTCCTCAAACTTCACGAGGAACACGGCTCCCTGCCCCTGGCTCAGGTGATGGCGCCCGCCATCGAGTACGCGAAACACGGCTTCCGCATCATGCCGGGCGCCGCCGCGCGCCAGGCGGGCGGGGCGGCCCAGGCGCTCCAGTTTCCGGGAACGGCCGACGCGTATTACAACCCGGATGGATCCCCGCATCGGCCAGGAGACGTCCTCGTGCAGCCGGACTATGCCGCCACCCTCGAGAAGATCGTGCTAGGGGGCCGCGACGCGTTCTATCGAGGCCAGATTGCGGAGGCGATGGTCGCGGACTTCGAGGCGCATGGGGGCACGGTAAATCTGGAAGACCTCGGACAATATGTGGCGGAGGACAGCCGCATCGTTCGCGGGAGCTATCGGGGCTACGAGCTGATCGGCATGGACGTGCCGGCTGCGGGCGTGCTCTCGATTCAGGCGCTGCAGATCATGGAGAACTTCGATCCGAACTCGATGAGCGAGGCCGAATGGTTCGCGGTCACCGCCCAGGCTCTTCGCATTCCGCGACGTGAGCTCGCCGTGCTCGGTTCGGACACGGCCGCCGCGCGCGCGACGTCGAAGGAGTGGGCGGCGACCATGGCACGTGAGATCGCCTCCCCCGGGCAGTCCCCGGCTGGCTCGGGCAGTCCGCTGCCGCCGCTGCCGCCGCGAGACGACCTCATGGGACACACGACTCATCTGAGCGTGGCGGACGCGAACGGAATGTTCGTCTCGCTCACACAGACGCTCGGGCCGAACATGGGATCGAAGGTGGTCACTCCCGGCCTCGGATTCCTGTACGCGTCGACGCTGGGTGGATACCTCGGACCGATGACCGAGCCAGGCTTCCGGGCCCGCTCGAACATCTGCCCGTTCATGGTCGTGAAGGACGGCGAGGTCGTGCTCGTGCTGGGTGCCGCGGGTGGCGGAATGATCCCGCCAGCGGTCGTGCACGCGATCACGCGCGTGATCGACTTCGGGATGTCGCTGCCTGAGGCGCTCGCCGAACCGCGCGTGGCAGGCGGGCGCGGCGACGCATTCAACGCCGAGACGAGCCCGGGCATCGGCTGGACCGACGACCAGCTCGCCGAAATGCGCGCACTCGGTATCGAGATCGACGCGACCGAGCGCTCAGGCGCGTTCGGCCGGGTCCACGGCATCCAATTCGACCCGGACACGCGCACGTGGATCGGCGCGGCCGACCCGGACTGGGAGGGAAGCGCCCGGGGGCCTTCGCGGAACCGGTAGAGGCCAACCGTCCCGGGCTGCTGACGTCCGAATAAAGAAGAGGGGCCCGGGCGTCACCCGCCCGGGCCCCTCACTCGTCTCTTCGTACCGCAGGTAAAATCCGCTAGCGGCCGATCTCCTCGTTTCGTCTCTTCTCGAGTCGCTCCTCGACCCGGCGCATCTCTTCCTCGATGCGCTCCTGGAACTCGATCCCGAACACGCCGTCGAGCTCCTGGAGCTCCAACTCCAGATCCTCGAGGTTCAGCTGCAGGTCGTCTAACGCGCCGAGCTCGAATCTCAACCCGTCGAAATCGAATCTCATCTCGTCAAGATCGAAGTCGAAGTCGAAGTCAGAATCGAAATCGAAATCGAAATCCCCGTCGCCGTCCCCGTCGCCGTCGCCGTCGATGTGAATGCGCTCGACGCGGCGAACGCGCTCGATCCGCTCTCGCAACGCCTGCGACAAATCGACCTCAAAGCGACGGACACGATGGGATCTTTCACGCTCTCTTTCTGCGCGCTCACGGCCACGCTCCACGCGCTCGCGCACGCGGCCAGCGCGTTCCCGCACTTGCTCGGCCCCGGCACGCGCCCGGTCGACCTCGAAGCGTACCCGTTCGAGCTTCATCGCATCGATCGCCACCGTGGCTGCGCACCCGTCGGATGTTCTCGACTCTACAACGGGCGCAACGACGATCGAGCCCTCGGCACCACCGAGGGCCACGACGATTCGGGGCGGAGCCACCACTTCCAGAGAACACTCATACGCCACCTCATGCGAGGAGCTGGCGAGCAGAAGCGTCGTCCCTCCCGCCACCACCGCACCACCCACAACCATCGCGACCGACAAGACGTCCGTGCCGAACTGATTCATCTCAACCTCTCCGTGGATTCCGATCCGTACACTCCTTCTGACGTGATCTGCGCACAAAAGGTTGCGACTCCGTGATCCTGCCTCAGACTTGCCACCGCTCCGTCCCCACCGCCAATTGGGCTCCTGTCCATCCCACCATCATGACAACGCCACAGGCAGTGTCCGAGCGACTCTGGCCGCGTCGCTCAAATAACCCAACACGACAGGAACCAGATCATGATCCGGTCCGCCCATCGCCTGTCCTCGATGCTGATCGCCTTCTTCGCTCTGGCGCCGGCCTCGGACCTCGCGGCCCAGCCGGTGCGCGTGGATCGACTCGAGTCGCTCACGTTTCGACACATCGGAGTCGTCGGGAACCGAATCGCATCCGTATCCGGCGTGGTCGGCGACCCGCTTACCTACTACGCCGGCGCCGCGTCGGGTGGCCTCTGGAAGACGGAGGACGCCGGCATCAGTTGGCGGCCGGTCTTCGACGATCAGGCGGTGCACTCCGTCGGGGCGCTCGCCGTCTCGATTTCGGATCCGCAAACGGTGTGGGCGGGCACGGGCGAGCCCCACATCCGCTCGAACGTCACGCTCGGCGACGGAGTCTACAAGTCGACGGACGGCGGCGAGCACTGGGAGCACATGGGGCTCGAAGCCATCGGGCGAGTGTCTCGAATCGTGATCCATCCTACCGACCCGGACATCGTGTTCATCGGGGCTCTGGGCCACGCGCATGGCCCCCAACCCGAGCGGGGGGTCTTTCGGACCACGGACGGGGGGGAGACGTGGGAGCACGTCCTCTTCGTCGATGAGGACACGGGAGCCTCGAGCGTCATCATGGACCCGAACAATCCGAGAATTCTCTTCGCCGGGCTCTGGACCGTCGTCTTCAACACCTGGGGCCGTGAGAGTGGGGGACCTGGGTCGGGCATCTACATGTCACGCGATGGAGGAGACAGCTGGACGAAGCTGGAAGGCCACGGGCTCCCCGTCCTTCCGGTCGGCAAAGTGGACGTGTGCATGTCGAAGTCGGACTCCCGCCGCGTCTACGCTCTGATCGAGACGGGCGACGGTGTCCCGTGGCATGGACAGGAGACCGAGTCCGGCGAACTCTGGCGCTCCGACAACGGGGGCTACGACTGGGAGCTGATCAATCACAGCCGCGATCTGGGTGGGCGCACCGGCTACTACAACAACTGCCGCGTTCTCCCCGACGACGCCGACGAAGTCCTCTTCCTCACAGCCGCGCTCTCACGGTCGTACGACGGGGGACGCACGTACGTCACTCATCAGGGTGCTCAACGCCCGGGTGGTGACTACCACGACCTCTGGATCGACCCGGACGACGGAGACCGTCTGATTATCGGAAACGACCAAGGCGTCCACATCTCCATGAACCGTGGGGAGACGTACCACCGAACCGAGCTTCCGATCTCGCAGCTGTACCACGTGACCGTCGACAACGCGATCCCCTACAACGTGATGGGCAACCGCCAGGACGGTCCGTCGTTCCGCGGGCCCAGCAATACCCTGTACGGCAACGCGGGGATTCCAAGAGGTGACTGGCACCAGGTGGGGGGCGGCGAGAGCGGCTTCGCCACGCCCGACCCGACGGACCCGAACATCGTGTGGTCCAGCGCGTCCGGCTCGGGGGCGCGAGGCGGGATCGTCGTCCGCCACGATGAGCGCACGCGTCAATTCCGCAGCGTCGAAGTCTGGCCCGAAAGCACTGGAGGATGGCCCGCCGAAGACCTCCGGTACCGCTTTCAGTGGACGTTCCCCCTCTTGATCTCACCGCACGACAACAACACGATCTTCGTGACGAGCCAGCATGTGCACCGTACACGCAATGGAGGGCAGAGCTGGGACGTGATCAGCCCGGATCTGACCACCAACGACAAGAGTCGCCAGGGAATCAGCGGAGGGCTCACGCCGGACAACATCGGAGTCGAATACTGCTGTGTGATCTACGCCTTCGACGAGTCTCCAGCTCAACAAGGGGTTTTCTACGCCGGATCGAACGATGGGAAAGTGCACGTCAGCCGCGATGACGGACGGACGTGGCAGGACGTCACGGGCAATCTCCCGGACTGGCCGGTCGACGGCGTGGTGCGCGGCATCGACGCATCCAGGTGGGATGCCGGCAAGGCCTATCTCGCCGTCGAAGCGCATCAGGTCGGCGACTTCGCGCCCTACGTCTATCGGACGGAGGACTACGGCGAGCATTGGACGAAGATCACCGACGGCATCGAAGACCATATCCTCAGCTTCGCCCGCAGCATTCAAGAGGATCCCGTGCGTCCGGGCCTCATCTTCCTGGGCACGGAAAACCGCATCTACGTGAGCTTCGACGACGGGGACCACTGGCAACCGTTGATCAACAATCTGCCGGCCTCGCCGATGTACGGAATCGTGATCCAGGAGCACTTCAACGACCTCGTCATCGGCACGTACGGGCGCGGCTTCTGGATTCTTGACGACATCACGCCGCTGCAGCAGCTGACGGACGAGGTCCGCGCGACGTCGGCCCACCTGTTCGACCCCCGTGATGCCTACCGGTTCAACCCGAGAACGGCGCCGGCCGCTCAGACCCTGGACATGAGCTCGGGCGACAATCCACCCAACGCCGCTTTCATCAACTACTGGATCGGTGACGAATTCGTAGGCGACTCGGTCACCCTCGTGATATCCGACGCGCGAGGGGCGATCGTGCGAACGCTCGACGGCTCGAGTCAGGCGGGCATCAACCGGGTATTCTGGGACTTCCGGGGCGAGCAAAGCACTCCGATCCGCCGTCGCGTCCCCCCGATGTACGCGGATTGGGTCGACTATGGACCGGAGCGGGTCCGCGTCCAGAACGGGCTGACCGTGCGACATCCTCCAGGCACATACACGGTGACCCTCCAGGTCGGAGGCGATGAGTTCACGACCGAGCTCGTGGTGCTGAAAGATCCGGGCTCCGAGGGGACCGCGCAGGACATCCGTGACCAGGTCACTCTCTCGGAGGAGATCCGCAACGACTATGACTCCGCGGCCGACGCGATCAACCGCATCGAGTGGGTGCGCCGTCAGCTCTACGATCTCGTCGACGTGCTCGAGGATCAGGGCGGCTCCGACGACTTGATCCAGGGCGCCGCCGAGCTGGACCAGAGCCTCGTCGACGTCGAAGAACAGCTCCTGCAGTTGCGCAACACCGGCACCGGTCAGGATGGGGTTCGGTTCCCGTCCAAGATCCTCGGCAAACTACGACACCTGGCCAACGGCGTGGGAACCGCCGACTTTCGGCCGACGGATCAGCACGGTCAGGTCCACACGTTGCTGCGCGACGCGCTCGTGAATGCACGGACCGACCTGGATCTGCTGCTCGAGACTCGACTCGCCGACTTTAATCAGCTGCTACGCGAACGCGGCCTGAACCCGCTCATCAGCGACGGAGGCTGACCCTCGTAGCGGGGCCGCTAGGCCCCGGTACGTTCTCCGGGGCGCGTCGAGGGGGCTGACTCGGCGGAGGGGAACGGCGTGGGTCGGGAAACACCGGCCCACGCCGTAGGTACAACACGTGTCCGTTCACGAACAAGACCACTGGAGCCCCCGCGTGCGATCCGCGATCATCGCTTTCGCCCTGTCCTTTGCCTTCGCTCCGCTTTCGGCGCAGGTCGGCACTCCACCTCACGGACTCGTCGCGCTGGAGCTCGAGCGGTCACACAGCTGCGTAGCGGTCCTGGCTCGGGTAGACGCGCTCGATGCGATCCTCGACCCCCTGATGGCTCGTGTGCGGCGCCTGGGGGCTCTTGCCCAGGCTCTGGCCCTGGAGGACCAAACGATCATCGCTTCACTCGACGGCCAAGACACCGTCGAAGCGCAGCTTCGCGACTGGTTCGCCGCGGACGGGGCGTTGGCGCAGAGCTACATCGTCGAGCAGGACCCGGCGATCGCGGCTGAGCGCGCCGCCGCTCGCGACGTCATCAAGAAGGTCCTCGCCGATGCGATCGGCGAGACCCAGGCCCAAGCCGACGTCATCATCAGAAACAACCGGGGCGTGGCGGAACTCCTCGGCCCATGCGACGGCGCGATCTTCGTACGAGGCGCTGTGCTCGGGGCGTGTGAGACCGCGGCCGGCCCGATCTGTGAGGAGGCGGCGGCAGACCCTTCGCAGGCGTCCCGCTTCAGATTCGTGGATTCGCCGGAGAGCATCTGGGAGATCCAGGAGCTTCGCCCGTGGACCAACGCGACCCCTCTGCAGCCCGATCAGACGGGCCAACTGGGCGGTGCTCAAACCGTGGGGTACGCGCGCATCGGCAACGTCGTCGTGACGGTAGGCTTCACTCCTCTGCTACGCGATCGTGCGGAGACCCCGCCCGAGGATCTCCGCAATTTTCAGGCGATCAACGACGCTCTGGGAATCACGTTCGCTCATCCTGACCTGGCCTTCGCGCCTGCGCTCAGTATTCGAGCCGCCCTCCCGAACCCACTAGCAGACGAAACGCGCTACGTCCTCCATTTCGGTGACGTCGACGACCCGGACGTCGTGTGGAGCGGCGAGGCAGGAACCGGCGAGACGCTCGAGGACACGGTGCCACTGGAGTTCGCGCACGTCACCCGCCTGCGAGCCGGAGAACCGATAACCCTGACCGCCATGAAGGGCAGCGCCGACGGAGTCGACGAGCCGGCGTTCACCATCGAGTTCACGAACCTCAATCAGGCGACAGCGACCGAGGCGCTGCTCGGGTACATGGCCCGCCAACTTTCGATCGACCTGTCCAGACTCGTCCGGCCGCGGGGCGACTGAGCGCGATTCGCCCAGGAAACCGAGCTACCGAATCGGTCCGGGGCCCCCGGTCCTGTCGTCGACTACGAACTTGTCGCGGGCCGGCATCATGACGGCGGGCAGCGTCTCCGCGTTCATCACGGCATCCTCTGGAATGATCTCGTTCAGATACAGGATGTAACCGATGACGGCGTAGACCTGATCGTTCGTCAAGATTCCGGGCGTCAGTTGCGGCATCGCCTTGCGGATGTAGTCGAAGAGCGTCGTCGAGTAGGGCCAGTAGTTGCCGACGGTGCGCGTGGTCGGGACCACATCCCATTGCTGGCTGTCGACCAGACGATCGTTGGGACCCTCGGTGCCCGTGGGCCCGTGACACGCGACGCACTGCGTTTCGTATACTTCCCGGCCCTGAGCCACCGACCCGCTCCCCGGAGGCAGACCGGCACCGTCGGGCCTCACGTCGATGTCCCAGAGCGCGACGCGCGCCGCCGATGCCTCGGAACCGAAGCCGAATCTCGCCGGGGCATGGAGCGGGAGTGCTTCGGGCGTGCCGGCCATCGCTCCAGCGTTCGCATTGACCGATCCGCCGCTCGTCGCGTCCGATGGGCCGCACGCGGCAACGAGCACCACCGCCATCGAGACCGCCCACGAAGCGCCCTTCATACCAGGTCGCCCAGACCGAAGGTGACTTCGCCGCCGCGCGCGATCTTCCAAGCCCGCTGATGGTTCTGGTGGTAGGACGTTCGTGGTCCACGCGCCTCCCACAGCTGCTGGACCGTCGGCTGGACGTACCCCGTCTCGTCCGTCGCGCGGCTCAGAATGATCGTCTCCCTTCCATTCCACTCGAAGAGATGGCGGAATCGCACGGTCGACTTGGTAAGGATGGGTCCCTGGAGGGCGGCCAGGACCCAACTTCTGCCGCCGTCGGTGCTCACCTCGACCCGGGTGATTCGCCCGCGCCCGGACCACGCGAGCCCCTGGATTTCCCACCACCCGCGATCCGGAAGCACGTAGGGATAGGAGGGAAAAGTGATGACCGACTTGGCATCCATCGTGAGACTGAATTGGCGAACGGTCCCGTCCCCGAGCGGGTCCGTGTACTTCGACGTCTCGTCTCGCGTATGCGTCGGTCGGTCCGTGACCTCGATGCGTCGCAGCCATTTCACGTTCGCATTGCCTTCGTACCCCGGGAGGAAAAGGCGCACCGGATACCCCTGCCCTGGTCGAATCCGCTCACCGTTCTGCCCGTAGGCCAAAATCGCGTCGTCCATGACCTTGTCCAGCGGGACGCTGCGCGACATCACGGCGGAGTCTCCGCCCTCGGCCAGAATCCAGCTCGCGCCCCTTTTGACGCCGACCTCGCGTAGGATCGTGGAGACGGGCACCCCGGTCCATTCGCTCGTGCTCAAGAGTCCGTCCAAGGCCTGGACCGTGACCTGCGTCGGCATGCGATCCCGATTGTAGACGCCACCTCCGTTCCCCGAGCACTCGAGGAAATGAGTGCGCGACACCTGCGGATACCGCATCAGGTCGGCCATCTTGAAGACCATGGGACGATCCACCATGCCATGGACGAGCAATTCGTGATCCTCGAAACGGATATCCGGAATGCCCCCATGGTGTCGCTCGAAGTGGAGGTCCGCCGGGGTGATCGTGCCCATGAGGTCCGCGAGCGGGGTCCGGGAAGACGACGACAGGGCCTGAGTCCTCATAAGTCTCCGGGGCTGCTCCGCGGGCGCACGCCGGCCCAACTCCGAAACCATCCGCCCAGGAATCCTGGTAGGATCGGCCGCCCGAGCCGGTGCCTCCTGAGCGACCAGCTTGATGGCGTCGGATTGGGTCCGCACGAGGCCCGCGGCGATGACGCCGGACGTGGTCGTGATCAATGCGCGACGCGACAGTTTCGACCCTTCCTTCTTTGGCATCCGCTTCTTCCCTCTCGGCGGTGGAAACGACGCATCAACCTGCGGGGCGTGCTCGTGTGCGGCCAGGGCCGAAGTGAGGCGTGAAGGAAGCGCCACCCGCGGCG
>JADFLD010000286.1 GCA_022564535.1 Gemmatimonadota bacterium | reverse complement strand
ACGGCACCCCCTGGCACACTCGCACTGCTTTGCGTATCCACCCTTCAGGGTCAGGCGCCGGATCTGGCCACGACGATCTCGCGCCTCGAGTACCGAGAGATCGGCCCGGCCCTCATGGGTGGCAGGATCGCCGACCTGGCCGTCGTGGAGTCGAAGCCCCAGACGTTCTACATCGGCACCGCCACGGGGGGGCTATGGAAAACCGAGAATCACGGGACGTCCTGGACCCCACTCTTCGACGATCAGCCGACGAGCTCGATCGGGGACGTCACGATCCATCAAGCGAATCCGAACCTGGTGTGGGTCGGGACCGGTGAACCGCAGAATCGGCAGTCCTCTCCGTGGGGCAACGGGGTGTACAAGTCCACGGACGCCGGAAAGACCTGGACGCACATGGGCCTCGATCGGACGAAGCACATCGGGCGCATCGTCATCCACCCCCGCGATCCGGACATCGTCTACGTCGCCGCGGTCGGCGATCTGTGGGGTGCGAACCCCGAACGGGGGGTCTACAAGACGACCGATGGCGGGGAGACGTGGGCGTTGGTCCTGCACATCGACGACCTCACGGGCGCGATCGACCTCGCGATGGATCCGGCCGACCCCAACACGCTCTTCGCGGCGATGTATCAGCGCCGACGCACGGGATGGGGTTTCAACGGAGGAGGCCCGGGCAGTGGGCTCTACCGCACCCTCGACGGCGGGGGGAGTTGGACCGAACTGACCGAGGGACTGCCGGACGGCGACAAGGGTCGAATCGGCGTCGACGTCTTCCGCCAGGACGGCAACGTGGTCTACGCGCTCGTCGAGGCAGACGCGCGACGTCCGGGGCGTGGCGGCGGCGGTGGGGGTGACACGGAGAGTCGGAGCGGTCTGTTCCGTTCTCTGGACAGAGGCACCACCTGGGAGAAGATGTCGGATACGAACCCGCGGCCGATGTACTACTCGCAGGTGCGGATAGACCCGAGCAACTCGGATCGGATCTACGTGCTCGGGAGCCCCCTCATGATCTCGGACGACGGAGGCCGGACCTTCCGGAGCGACGGAGCCGACCAGATCCACGTCGACCATCACGCCCTGTGGATCGACCCCAACGACCCCGACCACCTCATCATCGGCAGCGATGGAGGCGTATCCGCGTCTTGGGACGGAGGCGCGTATTGGCGCATGTTCGACAACATCGCGCTCGGACAGTTCTACACCGTCAGTTTCGACATGCGCGATCCCTACTACGTATGCGGTGGACTGCAGGACAACAACCCGTGGTGTGGCCCGTCCAACACGCGGGGGTTCCACGGCATCCGCAATCAGGACTGGTACGAAACGGCCTACGGGGACGGGTTCTGGACCGTCGTGGACCCGACGGACTCGACCATTGTCTTCTCCGAGTCCCAGGGCGGAAACATGAATCGGTACGACCTGGTCACGGGTGAAAAGACGCCCATGCGACCGATCACGGGGCCTCGCGAGAACGGAGACACCGCCAAGGTCTACCGCTTCAACTGGAACGCTCCGCTTCTCATCTCGCGACACGACCCGGCCACGATTTACCTCGCGTCCAACTTCCTCATGCGATCGCGAGACCGCGGAATGAGCTGGGAGGAGGTCGGTGGCGTCGATCTGACCAAGCAGATCGACCGTGACGACCTCTCGATCATGGGCGTGGCGGGCGATCAGCCGATGATTTCCATGCACGACGGCACCGCTACGTACGGCAACATCACCACGGTGGCCGAGTCGCGGTTCACGCCGGACGTGATCTACGTCGGGACCGACGACGGGAACGTGCAGGTCACCCTGGACGGCGGTGACAGTTGGGAAAACGTCGTCGACAACATTCCGGGGCTTCCCGAGCGAACCTACGTGAGTCGGGTGACCCCCTCGGCCCACGCCCCCGGTCGGGTGTACGCCACGTTCGACGGGCACCGAAACGGGGACTTCGCAGCCTACGTGTACGTCAGCGAAGACTACGGTCAGCATTGGGAGTCGATCGCCGACGATCTGCCCGACGGCTGGTCGGTAAACGTCGTCACCGAACACGGGCGAGCAGAGAATCTGCTCTTCGTCGGCAACGAGATCGGCGTCCAGGTGTCGATCGACCGCGGGGAGAGCTGGACTCCGCTCAAGAACAACCTTCCCGTCGTCCCGGTCGACGACATCGCCATTCATCCGCGCGAGAACGACCTCGTGGTCGGAACGCACGGACGAAGCGTGTGGATCATGGCCGACGTCACTCCGCTCGAGCACCTCTCGACCGCGATGATGGCCGAAGCCGGGCGGATCTTCCCCGTCCGCAAGACCGTTATGTGGGCACAGCGAGGAGATTGGCCCTTCTACGGAGCCACGTACTCAGCGGCGAATCCGCCGCGTGGCTCCCCGATCCGGTACTACCTGCGGGAGAGTGTCGAATTTAGCGACCCTGCTATGGGTGCGGATGACGACGCGCGGGACGAGGATTCATCGGACGTACCCCGCGGTGCGTCCACGTTCGAGTTGACGATTACCGCCGCAAGCGGCGGCCACGTACGCACGCTGGAGGCCCCCGCAGAGGCAGGGATCAACGAGGTTCTGTGGGATTGGCGACACGATCGTCCGTATGAGCCCGAGCCGGGGGCCGGGGGCGGTCGCGGAGGGAGGGGAGGTGGCCGCGGCGGGGGCACGCCACGGGGGCCGGTCGCGCTTCCTGGCACCTACACGATCAGCATGGAGGTGGGTGGCGTCTCGTTTACATCCACCGTCGAGATCGAGGCCGATCCCAGACGCCCGATGTCGCGCGCCGATCGCAGGGTTCGCCAGGACGCCCTGATGAGTCTGCACGAGCTGGCGAAGCCCCTCTACGACGCGACCCAGGCGGCTCGGCGGCTCGACGATCAGCTCTCCGAGGCGGAGAAGCTACTCGAGGACCACGATGGAGGATCCGAAGCGATCACCGCCGAGCTGTCGGCGATTCAAGAGGAGCTGAGCGAAATCTCGTCGGCGTTGGGAGAGGCCCGCGGCGATGCCGGCGTTGCCGGTGCGATACAGCAGTCGTCCACGGTGCCCACCGAGGATCAACTCTGGCAGGTCGACGCGGCATGGGAGGCCGCCCCCGAGCTCATCGAGAGGCTCAACGCTCTCATTACGGACCGCGTCCCGGAGTTCAACGCCTCGCTTGACGCCGAAGGAATTCGGCCCGACCCCGGGGCTGCGCTCGAGGTTCCGCGTAGACGCGGCCGACAGTGACCAAGGTCCTCGAGCTCGATGAGATCAAGCAGTTCATTGATCCGGGGCAGCTCATTCGGGAGATCGAAAGCGGCTTCGTTCTCTATTCCGAGGGTCGAGTGGTGGTTCCGCCTGTCGGTTTCTTGCACTTCGAGCAGCCTCCGGGTGATGTGCATATCAAGTATGGATTCGTGACCGGAGCCGACTTCTACGTGCTGAAGCTGGCGTCCGGGTGCTACGAAAACCCCGAGCGCGACCTG
>JADFLD010000285.1 GCA_022564535.1 Gemmatimonadota bacterium | reverse complement strand
CGGCGCGAGCGCGTTTCTTTACCACGTGGGCTCGCATTGCTAGCTGCCGGGGCGCACCGGCTTCGCTCACCTCTTCGAGCACATGATGTTTCAGTAGTCCCAGCACGTCGGTGAGGACCAGTTCTTTCAGAAGATCCAGGCAGCCGGTGGTACGCTGAACGGTGGGACTGGCTACGACAACACGATGTATTTCCAAGTCGTGCCGAACAACGCGCTCGAGATGGTGCTCTGGCTTGAAGCCGACCGCATGGGTTACCTCCTCCCCACCGTGACCGAGGAGGCGTTCCTCAACCAGCAGGACGTCGTCCAAAACGAGAAACGGCAGCGGGTGGACAACCAGCCCTACGGGCACACACAGCACGTGACCGGCAAGCTGCTCTACCCGGACGACCATCCGTACAACTGGACGGTGATCGGCTCGTTCGAGGATCTGGCGAACGCCAGCCTGGATGATATCCGTGACTTCTTCCGCACATGGTACGGCCCGAACAACGCGACCCTGGTCGTCGCTGGAGACTTCGACGAGGCCGAGGCCCGGAGCTGGATCGAGAAGTACTTCGGGGAGCTCCCGGCGTCGCCTCCCGTAACCGACGGCGAGCCTCGGCCCGTGACCCTCACCGAAACGAGGAGGGCCTTCCACGAGGACAACTTCGCCCGCTCTCCCGAGCTGAACATGTCCTTCCCCACCGTGGAGCAGTACCACGCGGATGCGTATCCGCTCCAACTGCTGGGGCTCCTCGTAGCAGACGGCAAGACCGCCCCCCTCTACAAGACGATCGTCGAAGAGGGTAAGCTCGCCCCACAGGCGAGCGCTTTCCAAAGCAGCCGAGAGCTCGCCGGAACCTTCCGCTTCCGGGTCCGCGCGTTCCCCGGCACGAGCCTCACCGAGGTCGAGGAAGCGGTTCAGGAATCCCTCCGGCTCTTCGAGTCCGAGGGATTCAGCGAGGAGGACCTGGACCGCATCAAGGCCCAGTACGAGACGGGCTTCTACAACAGTATATCGTCCGTGTTGAACAAGGCCTTCCAGCTCGCGACCTATAGCGAGTTCGCCGGTGGTCCGGGCTACCTCACCGAGGATCTCGGACACTACCTCGCCGTGACCAGCGACGACATCTGGCGGGTGTACAACGAGTATCTGAAGGACCGCCACTACGTCATCACCAGCTTCGTCCCCATGGGGGAGACGGAGCTCGTCGCGGCGAATTCCGAGCGCTTCCCCCTGGCCGAAGAAGACATCGAGACGGCGGGGGTTGCCGGTGCGGCGATGCAGCCAACCGCGGCGGCGACACCCGTGGCCCCGCTTCCCTCGTCGTTCGACCGCACCGTGGAGCCTCCGAAGGGGCCCAACCCGGAGATCATCCTCCCCGAGATCTGGACCCATACGTACTCCAACGGCCTCACGATCGTGGGCATCGAGCACCATGAGCTTCCGTTGGTCCAGTTCGGTTTGACGATCAGGGGCGGCATGCTGCTCGACGACATCGAGCACGTTGGCGTCGCTAACCTCATGACCGACATCATGATGGAGGGCACGGCCAACCGAACGCCGGCGGACCTCGAGGAGGCCATCGACGCCCTGGGCGCCCGCATCAGCATGTTCACGGGTCGGGAGTCGATCACGATCCAGGCGAATACGCTGCGCTCCAGGCTCGATGAGGTCTACGCCCTCTTCGAGGAGATCCTCCTCGAGCCTCGCTGGGATGAAGGCGAGTTCGAGCGCATTCAGCGTGAAACCGTCGAGACCATCGCCCGAAGGAAAACCAGCGCCCCGAGCGTCGCGAGCAACGTGTTCAACCGCCTCGTCTACGGCGACGGGCACATCCTCGCCAATCCGACCATGGGCAACGCCGAGAGCGTCGAGTCGTTCACCGTGGACGACCTGAGACGCTTCTACGAGGCGAACTACGCGCCGGGGATCTCGCACCTGACGATCGTCGGCGACATCACTGAGGACGAGGCGGTGGAGCTCTTCCGCCCGCTAGAGGAGAAGTGGTCGGACAGGACCGTGGACTTCCCGACCTACGCCGATGCCCCTACCCCGGACCAGCCGCTCGTCTACTTCGTCGACATCCCCCAAGCGAGGCAGTCGGAGATCCGCATCGGGCACGCAGGTCTGTCCTACGTCGACACCGACTACTATGCCACGACGGTCATGAACTATGCCCTGGGCGGAAGCTTCAACAGGCGGGTGAACATGATTCTCCGCGAGGAGAAGGGTTACACGTGCGGCGCCCGATCGAGCTTCACCGGCTCGAGCTATCCGGGGGCCTTCGTGCCGTCGGCAGCCGTGCGCTCCAACGTCACGCTGGAGTCGGTGGAGATCTTCAAAGAGGAGCTGGAGAAGTTCAGCCAGGGTATCACCAGTGAGGAGCTCGAGGCTACCAAGGGAGCCCTCATCCTGAGCAACGCTCGCCGGTTCGAGACGCTGGGCGCCCTGCGGGGGATGCTCAACACCATCATGACCTACCGACTCCCCTACGACTACATCAAGGACCGAGAGCAAGTGGTCCGGGCAATGACGCTGGACCGCCACCAAGAGCTTGCCCGCATGTACATCGATCCACAGAGAATGATCTTCTTGGTCGTGGGCGACGCTGAGACAGCGCTTGGATCGGGTCCGCGTATCGATCGCCGCCGTGCCGCACCGCGATGAGCTGCGCCGGGGGCTGGAGATCCTGGCCGAGATCTTCCAGGGATCCTCGGATCCGTGCGTTCAAATCTTGTAGGCGAGGACTAATGGTGCCCCACTCTCTGGTTCGTGCGATCCTGCTCAGGCCGTGGATCTGTCACGCCCTGCTCTTCACCGCGGCCTGCGGGCCTGTGACGACTGACGCATGGCGGCCGTTGTTCAACGGTGAGGACCTCTCGGGATGGACCGTCAAAGTCAGGGGCAGCGATATCGGTGACGATCCGTACGGGACCTTCCGGGTCGAGGATGGGCTGCTCACGGTCGGGTATGAGGGATACGACACCTTCGACGAACGCTTCGGGCACCTGTTCTATGAAGCTCCGTTCTCCCGATACCAACTGCGCATCGAATACCGTTTCATCGGCATACAGGCACCGGGCGGTCCGGATTGGGCTTTCAAGAACAGTGGCGTCATGATCCACGCGCAGAGCCCTGGGTCGATGCTGCGCGATCAAGACTTCCCCATCTCGATCGAGGCTCAGTTCCTCGGTGGAAACGGGTTCGACGACCGACCGACGGCCAATCTCTGCACGCCGGGGACCCATGTCGAAATCGATGGCGTCCTCACGGAGACCCACTGCATTTCGTCGACGTCGCCGACGTTCCACGGCGACGAGTGGGTGACGATCGACATTTGGGTCCGAGGCGATTCCAGCATCGTCCACGTAGTCGAAGGCGATACCGTTCTGGCCTACGGACGGCCTGTCGTGGGAGGCGGAGTCGTCAACGGCTTCGCCGATGAGGCCAGGGTCGACGGCACTCCGCTGCGGAGC
>JADFLD010000284.1 GCA_022564535.1 Gemmatimonadota bacterium | reverse complement strand
GCGCGCCGGCGGACACCCGGTCCAATCAGGGTATCCGCACCCGCGACTGGTACAACGTCGCCGGAGGCGACGGCTTCTTCACGCTGATGCATCCCACCGACCCGACGGTCATGTTCGCCGAATCGCAAGGGGGCAACCTGTCGCGCGTCGATCTGGTTACGGGAGAATCCGCTCGCATGCGACCGATCGGCCGGCCGGGTGAGGACGGTGAGATGCCCGACCTGCGCTGGAACTGGGACGCGCCCATGCTGCTCTCGGCGCACGACGACAACACGGTGTACGCAGGTGCGAACGTCCTGTTCAAGTCGACCGATCTCGGACAGAGCTTCGAAGCGATCAGCGGAGACCTGACGTACGCGATCGACCGCGACTCGCTGGAAATCATGGGGACTCCGGGAGCCTTGCCCCAGATGTCGCGGAACGACGGCCAGTCGTCTTATGGGAACCTCACTGCCATCGCGGAGTCGCCGTCGGACGCCAACGTCCTGTACACGGGCTCCGACGACGGTCGGGTTCACGTGACCCGCGACGGAGGCGCGACGTGGACGGACGTGACGGACAACATCGACGACCTGCCAGACAACACGTACGTGACCCGTATCGTAGCCTCCCATGGGAGCCCCGGCACGGTCTTCGCGGCGTTCGACGGCCACCGCTCGGACGACTTCGCGCCTTACGTCTACGTGAGC
This sequence comes from Gemmatimonadota bacterium, assembly GCA_022564535.1. The sequence continues at coordinate 2,782 of JADFLD010000284.1, read as the reverse complement.
GAGAACTTCGGCGAGGACTGGGAGGCGATCGTCTCGGGACTGCCGACGACCTCCGTCAACGCGCTCGCCCAGCATCCCGACAACCCGCAGCTCCTTTTCGTCGGGAACGAGATCGGTGTGTACGTGTCGGTCAATAGGGGCGAGTACTGGGTGCGCATGCGGAGCAACCTCCCGACCGTGCCGGTCGACGACATCAAGATCCATCCCCGCGAGAACGACCTCATCCTCGGGACCCACGGCCGCGGTATCTGGATCATGGAGGACATCACGCCGCTCGAGCGCCTGACCGAGAACGTATTCGCGTCCGTGGCCTTCATCTTTCCCATCCGTCGCGCGACGTCGTACAACGTGCACAGGCCGCAGGGTTGGACACCCGGCATCTACGCGGCTTCCAACCCCACTGCGGGTGCTCGCATCCGGTACCATCTCGCCGCCGAGTCCGAGGACGTCACGCTCAAGATCATGGACTCACGGGGCCAGGATATCCGCGAGTTGGAGGCGACGGGGGATGCCGGCCTGAACGAAGTGATCTGGGATCTGCGGCTCGTGGAGAACGACGCCAACGGCGAGCCGATGTCGCCCGGCCCCAGGGTGATGCCCGGCGTCTACCTGGTCGAGCTCACCACGGGCGACCAGATCGTGCAATCGGAGGTCGTGGTGCGTCTCGACCCTCGAGTGGAGTTGGCCCGGAGCGACTTGATGGCCAGGCACGCGGCGATGCTCGACTCGTACCGACTTTCCGGCCCGGTCGAAGAGGCTGAGGATGCGCTCAGCGCCATGACCGACAGGGCGGACGTCGTCGAAGCGCTCATCGCCGAGGCAGAGTCGGAGTCGGAATCGGAATCGGAAGAACTCGCCTTGCAGATTGCGGAGATCCGTGAGGAGATCGGTCTGCTCGAGGAAGCGCTCGACGAAGCGTCGAGTGGCGCCAACGTGTGGGGCCGGATCCAGGGCGTCAGTGGACCGCCCCTCGCGGACGCGCTTTGGCAGATCGAACGCTCGTGGGAAGACGTGCCCCCCCTCATCGATCGAGTGAACCAGCTCATGACAGGGGGCATGTCCGAGCTGCTCGGACAGGTATACTCCGACGCGGCACGCCCAACCGCCGGGGAGCCGGTGGCCCGGCCGCGCCGGGGAGGCTGATAGGTCCCTCCGTGACTGTGACCGAGCCCGGCGTCTCGAGTGACCACCTCCTCGAAGCGTGGATGACGAATCATCGAATCAACGTCATGGTCGTGAAGGCTCTTTCCCCGGACGCGCTGCGGTCGACGCTCTCCACGAGAGGCGGACGGGATGTGGCGCGACAGTTCGCCCACCTGCACAACGTGCGGATTTGGCACCTGGAAAAACGCGCCCGAGAGCTGGCCGAAGGATTGACGGCCTTCGAGTCGAAGCACTCGCCTTCGAAGCGTGAGCTCTTGGAATCGCTGGAAGCCTCGACCGGGGCCATCGGGACGTTTCTTACGGACGTGCTCGAGGGCAAGCCGAAGCGCCGCGGATTTCGCAAGGGGATCTTCACCACGCTCGCGTACTTCATCGCGCACGAGAGTCACCACCGCGGCAGCATCTTGCTCACGCTCAAGCAGTGCGGGCACCTTCCGGACAAGAATGTGACGATGGGCATCTGGGGCTGGGATCAACGCTAGCAGTAACGTACTGGAGGGCTATTGCATGAAGACTCACACTCCGACAACGCACCTCGTCCTTGGGGCGACGCTCTCGCTGTTCGTGCCGCTCGCCGCCTCGGCGCAGCGGCCGTCCGACGACGCGACTCCCCTCGAGTTCAGTCTGGCCATGAACTCGAAGATCTTGTGCTCGGGCATTTGGGTGCAGGGCAGGGACCCCGAGGTTCACATCGCCGCCGATCTGCGCAGATTCGACCACTTCGGCTGGGGCGACGATTTCTCGTACTCGATCGACAACGAACGTCTCCGCGTAACGCTGAGCGCTCCAGGCGTGCCTTCGAGAGTCTCGCAGTACAACGGAGACCAGGGTTGCTCGATTCTGCCCCGAGGAGCCGAAGACGTGTATTTCGAGCCCTCCGACGTCGGAGCCGAATGGCCCTTGGCGTCGTGGAAGCTGTGGCCAACCGGTGACCGGCGATCCGACTCGGCGTTACCGCGTGGCGTCGATGAGACGGCCCTCGCTCGGGCGTTGGACTTCGCGATCGCCAACCACGAGCACTCACAGAACACCCGTGCGGTGGTCGTGCTGTACAAGGGCCGCATCGTCGGAGAGCGCTACGCTCCTGGAATTCCCAGGGACATGCCCCATCTGAGCTGGTCGCAAGGCAAGAGCATCACGGCCGCGCTCATCGGCGTCTTGGTGGAGCAGGGCGCGCTCACGCTCGACCAGCGGGCTCCGGTCGCGGAGTGGAGCGGAGTGGACGATCCACGGAGCGCCATCACCATCGCCGATCTGCTTCACATGAGCAGCGGACTCGATTTCAACAACTTCGGCCTGGGGAACGAGGCGTCGCTCTCGACGGACAACCATCACTTTCGCATCTACTTCGACGGCATCAACGTCTTCGACCACGCCGTCAGCTTCCCGCTCGCCGAGGAGCCGAACACGCGGTGGCGGTATCTGAATTCCGATCCACTCACGCTCGGCAAGATCGTACGCGAAACGGTGGAGGCCCGAGGAGAGAACTATCACGCGTTCCCGTGGACGGCGCTGTTCGACAAAATCGGCATCAAGAACGCGGTGCTGGAAACGGACGCCTGGGGCAACTTCATCATGACCGGCTACGACTACATGTCGGCCCGCGACTGGGCCCGCT
>JADFLD010000283.1 GCA_022564535.1 Gemmatimonadota bacterium | reverse complement strand
GCTTCTGGCCTGGAGGCCTCGAAGTAGCAGACGTTGTCGTGGAGCGGAATGCGCGACCCGCGCAGAAACTCGACATACTCGGAGATGCCACCGTCGTACTGGTACTCCTCCTTCATGCCTCCATCGCGCTCGTCCTCGAGCACAATCTTGAGTCCCCTGTTGAGGAAGGCCTGCTCACGCAACCGGTTAGACAACACCTCGTAGGAATAGACGAGCTCAGTGAAAATCTCGGGGTCGGGCTTGAAGGTGACCTTCGTGCCCCTGCCCGTCGCCTTTCCACGGTCCTCGAGCTCCGTAGCCTTGATGCCACGCTCGTAGCGCTGGTGGTAGAGGGATCCGCCACGGCGAATTTCGACCTCGAGGTACTCAGAAAGCGCGTTCACCACGCTGACGCCGACACCATGAAGGCCGCCGGACACCTTATACGTGTCCTTGTCGAACTTTCCGCCCGCATGAAGGGTGGTCATCGCCAGCTCCACACCCGGAACGTTCTCGGTGGGATGGATATCGACTGGAATGCCACGCCCATCATCTGAGACCGTGATCGAGTCGTCAGCGTGGATCGTGACCCACACTTCGGTGCAGTGACCCGCCATCGCCTCGTCGATCGAGTTGTCGACCACCTCGTACACGAGGTGATGCAGGCCCCGCGCCGATGTCGACCCGATATACATCCCGGGACGTTTCCGGACAGCCTCCAGGCCCTTGAGGACCTGGATCTGTCCAGCGGTATAGTCGCCGCTGTCTTGCTTCTTGTTCTTCGCCATTTCTCACTCCAGGGCGTCTGTGTGGCACGTCGAGCGCGCCGCTACTCCGTCTCCGCCAGCACAAATACGATTCGTTTCAGGGGCACTTCCACCATGCGTTCATTCACGCGCTCCAGGAACTCACCCCTCATCATGTTCAACTCCATCAGCCATGCGCTGCTCCGAACCTCCACGTAGAGGGTCGCGTCCGAGACACCCTTCGCTCGCGTGACCTTTCCCAGGTGCTCACCGACGATGTCCGGCCACAAATCCAACACACCCATCCGCTGGACCTGCTCACGAACTCCGTGCTTCTCGAGCACGCGCTCCAGCACGGAGGCGATCCGAATCGGGCCCGACGTCGTCGTCACCCTCCGCTACCGCATGTCACGTGACGATCTTCCCAGCTTCGATTCTCCACCGCGGCAACGCGTCTCTACGAATCCGCACATCCGCCTCCTTCGGCGCCGTCAGAACCACCTGGCCGGTATCCTCTGCCTCCATCAACTCCAGAACCCGCTCGCTCCGACCCTCGTCCAACTCCGCGAACACATCGTCGAGAAGAATGAGCGGCCTCTGGCTCCGACGCTCCCGGATCGTCATCGCCTCGACCAGGCGCAGGGCCAGAGCTGCGGTACGTCTCTGTCCACCCGACCCATAGTCCCTCAGGTCGAGACCTTCCTTCTCGTCCTCGAGCTGAAGGCATACGTCGTCTCGGTGTGGTCCGACCACCGTCACACCGATCCGACGCTCCCTCTCGCTCGAGTCGGTCAGACGCTCACGGAACGCATCCTCGATCTCCTCGAGCGCGTTCCCGTCTGAGAGCGGCACATTCGAGCGATACGTCATTCGTGCCCGCGCACCGTTGCTGACTTTCATGTAATAGTCACCAAAGGCCCCGGACCGGGACGTCACCCACGCCCGACGCGCGCACATCACCGCAGCTCCCGACCGAACGAGCCCCTGGTTCCACGCGGCGACCACCGACGCGGCGCCGCCGGCCTTGAGTACCGCGTTGCGGCGAAGAAGGATCTTCTTGTAGTCCTGCAGAGCCGAGACATACTCCGGCTCGTTGAGCGACAACACGATATCGAGGAAGCGCCTCCGCTCCGCTGGCCCGCCACTGACCAACTCGATGTCTGACGGCGCAAAAATGACCGCAGAGAGCCGTCCGAGAGCATCACTCATTCGATCCGGCTCCGATCCATCGATCGAGACCTTCTTTCGCTTCCCCTTCCGCTGAAAAGCGGCCGCGACCTCACCCCCGCGCGCCTCGTCAGTACCGTCCGCGACGGTCGTGCCCGCGACACGAAAGGCGTCTTCTCCGAACGTGACCATCTGCTCGTCACGGGCGCCCCGAAAGGACCGAAGCGTCTCGAGATAATAGATGGCCTCGAGGAAATTCGACTTCCCCTGAGCGTTGTCCCCAATCAGCGCCAGCCCTTCCGGAGGGAGCTCGAGCTCCTGATTACGGAGGTTCCGGAAGTTGCGAAGGACGAGCCCGCTCAGACGCACGGCCCGCCGCTTGGGAGAGTCCCTGAAGGCATGTAGAAATCTAATGATTTGGTCAGCCGCCGACTACCGCTTCCAAGAGCCCGCCATCACCTCACCCGGGCAAGCCCCCTCCCCGACGTGTCAACGGCCGTTGAAGTCCGGCTTTCGCTTCTCCATGAACGCCTCCATGCCTTCGCGCATGTCATCGGTGGAGGCGAGGAGTCCAAAGAGGGACGACTCGTAGTCGAGAGCCTCTGCGGTGGAGGTGTCGAGCCCCCGGTAGATCGACTCGAGCGCCATCCGCACGGCGACCGGACCGTTCTTCGTGACCTTTCGGAGCATCGTCTTGGCTTCATCGAGCAGGACATCCGGGGCTACGACCGCCGACACGAGACCGATGTCGTACGCCCGCTCCGCGTCGATCAAGTCTCCCGTCAGGGTCAGCTCGATGGCGCGACCCAACCCGATGAGGCGGGCCAACCGTAGGGTTCCCCCATAGCCCGGGATGATCCCGAGCCCAACCTCAGGCAGGCCGAAGTGGGCTCGCTCGCTGGCAATGCGCATGTGACACGCGAGCGCAAGCTCACATCCCCCACCGAGGGCATACCCGCCAACCGCCGCAAGCACGGGTTTCGAGAAACGCTCGATCGCCAGAAAGACCTCCTGGCCGTCACGGCTCACGCGGACGGCGGCCAGCGAATCCATGGTCGCCAGCTCGGCGATGTCGGCGCCGGCCACGAACGCTTTCTGGCCCGCTCCAGTGAGAATGACCCCCCGGACGTTGTCGTCGAGACGAAGGTCGTCGAAGACCTCTCCAAGTTCTCGAACCACGTCCGCGTTGAGCGCGTTGAGTTTTTCCTGACGATCGACCGTGACGATCGCGAGGTCCCCGTCCCACTTGACCCCTATATGGGTAAGATCGGCCATCCAGCCATACTCCCGGCTTGTGTGTTGTCGATGTCGAAACGCCCCAAGATAGCGCCCCGGACCCCAATGGAAAAACGAGCGCGCAAGGCTTACCTTCCCGCGCTTCAAGCTGTGGGGCGTAGCCGTACACAGTCCCTCCGCGACGCCACGTCGACCCCTTTTGGCTGGCCTTCGGCCCGCACCAGGAGCTCCAGAGAAATGAGTCGGTCTCTCAACAAGGTCATGCTGATCGGAAACGTCGGAAACGACCCCGAGATCCGAGCCACGTCATCGGGCGCCCGCGTGGCGAAACTCTCTCTGGCGACGAACCGGTCCTGGACCGATCGGAACTCTGGGCAGAAGAACGAGAAGACCGAG
>JADFLD010000282.1 GCA_022564535.1 Gemmatimonadota bacterium | reverse complement strand
GCCGGCGACTGATCACCGGCTCTTTGAATTCCGCCCCGTCGAGGAACGACAGATCATGTGCGTACGGATGAGGCCTGCATGGACTCGAGTCCCCTTCGGGACGGTGTGGGGCCGCCGGGTGGCCGCCGGGGCACTAGCCAGCCTCACGGTGGCCTTCGCGGACCCCGGATTCGTCGAGGCCCAGATACCCGACTCGACGCTGGCGCAGGACTCGATGCCAACCGCAGATTCTGCGCAGGCGACCGACTCACCGCATTCGCCTACGCGGCTTCCCGAAGCCGTCCTGACGCACCTGGCGCACCTGACGGACGCCTTTTCGGACACACCGGGTGGAATGGGCTTGATCGAGACCGCGATGGCCGAGGCCGAGATCGCGGCGCGGTACGTGTCGATCGCAGGACAGGACGCCACCGACCTGGCGAGGATGATCGGAAACATGTCGCACGTCCTCCACGCGATCGACCCTGTCGAGGTCGGGAACGGGTTCGGACTCGGCTACGGTGTGAAACGGGCGGCGGAGGGTGTGCTCTTGCACATCGAGTTGGCTACGTCCGTCGAGGGCGTGTCGGACAATGTGCTTTTTCACGCCGGCTACATCACGGCAGCCGCCTCTGCAGTGCTGGTGCGAGCAGACGCCGCCATCGCACTCGCCCGACAGGTTCAGAGGGCCACCACCCCTTGGGAGGCGCTACCCTTGATCGAGAGGCTAGCCGACCTGGTTCGCGGGATGGCCTACGGGGACGACGCGGATCGCGACGGACGCATCGGCTACCCCGATACGGAGTCGGGCCTAGCCCAGGCACGGTACCACCTCCGCCTCATTCGACGCGTGGCAGGCTTGGCCGGATAGGGATCTAGGCTTCGATCAGCAGGACACGCAGTTGTGGTTGTTGAGCGAACCCAAGCTCTCGAGTAGTGCGATCGTCTCGGGGAATGGCGTGATGCGTTGAAACGGACCGTTCGCCATGTCGGCGGTGGTGTGTCCGCGCCGGCTCACGACCGTGGCGTCTGCACCCTGATCCATGAGATACAGGATCACCTCGTTGTCGCCCCGGGACGCCGCCCAGTGGAGTGGGGAGAAACCGTTCGCGTCACGCGCGTTCACATCGGCTCCGAGTTCTTCGACGAGATACTTCGCCGCGGGAAGCCATGCGTCCGGCGCGTGGCGATGAGACACTCCGGCAAAGCCCGTTCCGTATGCGTGGCCTGTCGCCGCGTGGAGGGGATAGACGTCGGGTCCCCCTACGTCGACGGGAGCCAACCCCGAGGGATCGACGTCGCTCCCTGAACGCGCTGACCCGTAGCGTCGCGATGGCGCCTTCAGTGTCGGGACGGTCGGGTCCGCGCCGTATTCCATCAGAAGTCTCATCGCGGGCAGATCCAAGGCAAAGGCCGCGCGCCAGAAGGGTGTCGCGCCCCGCGTGTCGACGTCGAGCTGGCTGAACGTGTATTCCATGAACCAGAGGTGCTTCGTAAGACGCACGTGCGTGTCGGCCCCGGCGTCCAACATCGCCTTCATTACGTCGAGGTGCGTCGCGTTCTGCTGTTGGTACGCCTGCTGCTGCGGATAGCGGGCCTTCGGCGCCCAGTAGGTATTGATCGCCGCGTAGAGGGGCGTCGTACCTGCGTGGCTCCCGATGTTCGGATCCGCTCCGTGCTCCACGAGAGCGATCGCAAGATCGAAGTGACCGTTGATCGCGGCCATGAGCATCGGACTCGTACCGTCCCCATCCGTCACCTGGTCGATATCTGCGCCTCCGTCCAGTAACGCGAATACCGTCGCCGCCTCACCCTCCCGAACCGCGTGGTGAAGCGCCGAGAAGCCGCCCTGGGCGTAGACGAGGTCCGTGTACGAGCTGCTGTACCCTCCGGGTTCGTTGGAGGCCCCTCCCGGCAGGTCGCCCAAGTCGGGATCGGGCGCCGGCAGGTCACGCCGTTGAGTCGGTCGAGGGTCCGCACCTTCCACCCTCGCCGCGTTCGCCGCTCGCACCGCCGCCTGAACCTCCGAGGGGGTTGGCTGCCACGAAGTCCCGGGCGGCTGATCGCCCCTGAACGCCTCGATAATCTGGTCTCTCACCTGTCCCGCAGCCCGATCTTCCGCAGCCCGAGTCGGGATGTCCACGACATGGGTCGTGATGCCAGGATCTGCTCCGGCCCCGAGCAGCGCACGGACCACCCCCGCCCGTCCGGCCGAGGCCGCGAACATGAGCGGGGTCTGTCCCCACGTAGTCTCGCGAAGATCGACCTCAGCGCCGTGCTCGAGCAGCGCCGAAACCACGTCGTCACCGCCAGACGCCGCAGCGAAGTGCAGCGGACTCACTCCGCCGGTCGTCGTCAGAGCCGCGACATCCGACCCGGCGTCGACAAGCGTCCGAACGACGTCCGCCCGGCCGGTTCGACTGGCCAGGTGCAACGGCGTGTAGGCGCCGAGACGGGTTAACGCGGCGACGTTGGCACCCGCGGACAAAAGCATCCGGGCGACCTCATCATTGCCCCGCTCCGCAGCCCAGTGCAACGCAGTCATTCCATCGCCCTGTGCCGCGTTCGCGTCGGCCCCTCTCCGGAGCAGAGATCGCACCTGTTCCGTGTCCCCGCGCATAGCTGCGTCCGCCACCTCGGAAGTCGACGGAAGTCCAGCCGACATCATCAGCGTGGCCAATAAGGCGACCCAAACATTGATCTGGAGCGCGTGCCCGGGGCGTCGCTTCATGCTCAATCCCTCCGACTAGCCGGGTAGGCCGGCAGGCGTGGTGGTCGACATCGGCATCGTGAGGGAGAAGTCCCCGGTGCTGTCTCCGAAACTCTCAAGGTCGTCGAGTCCGAGCCTGTGCAGCAGCGCGAGCATGACGTTGGCCAGAGGCGTTCCGTCCGGTGCCTTGAGGTGCAGGTTGCCTTCGAGTCGCCCTCCCGCTCCGCCGGCCACGAAGAGTGGCACGCGTCTGTGGTTATGGAGATTGCCATCCGCCATCGGCGATCCGTAGATGATCATCGTCTTGTCGAGGAGGTGCGTATCGCCCTCCTGCACGCTGGCGAGCTTCTCGAAGAAGTACGGGAGCATGCTGACGTGGTACTTGTTGAGCAGGGCGAAATCGAGCACGGCCTCCTCCCGGCCACCATGATGCGAGGCCGGGTGGAACGGCCGATCCGTACCGCTCTCCGGGAAGACGCGAGCGGACGAGTCACGACCCATCTTCAGGGAGAAGACCCGCGTCGTGTCCGACGCGAAGGCCAACGCCTGCAGGTCGAACATCACCTGAACGTGTTCCACGAACGAATCGGGCACGCCGGCGGGAGCAGCCGGGAGCTCACGCTCCTCACCGGTCGAGTTCTGCGCCTCGACCATCTGAATGCGGCGCTCGAGTTCCCGGACATTCTCGAGGTACCGGTCCAACCGCTCCCGGTCGTTGGGTCCGAGCTCACGTTTGAGTTGCGCGATCCGGCCGGTGACCCAATCGAGGATCGAAGCGGAAGTCCGCCGCCTCAACCGACGCTCTTCGGCGGTACCGCCGGCTCCGAAAAGTTGCTCGAAGGCGACCCGCGGATCGCGG
>JADFLD010000281.1 GCA_022564535.1 Gemmatimonadota bacterium | reverse complement strand
CGAGCGCACGCCCCCCGCCCACCGACGCGACGCCCGAGATGATCGACGTCAGTACCAGTGGCACGATGATCATCCGCAACAGCTTCATGAACAGGTCGCCGATCCAGCCGAGGCGAGCCGCCGCCGCGTTCGCCGAACCCGGTCAGCGCGCCGAGGGCCATGGCGATCAATACCTGCCAGTGAAGTTGGCGGTACCAGGGTAGGTCCGGATTGTGCTCCATGAATCGAGCCTAGTCGAGGGGGAAGCGCTGAACGGAGGTCAGAAGAGAGGGTGATCCAAGTGATCTAGGAACAGGACACACTACCGGCCTACGCGGCCGGAAGGCACGGTACGGCGGGGCGAGGCAGGAGACAAGGAGCGCTGTGAGCTTCCCCGCCTACCCTCCGCGCACCTGCCGTGAAGACCAGTGGATCGCCCTGATCTTCCAGCTGCCCTCACTACGGGCCAGGACGACGAGCTCCGCGCCTCGCGAGTTGATTTCACGCTCACCCATTCGGCCTTGAGTGACGCTGGTGGAGTGGGCCCACGCGACGTCCCCCACGATCACGACGCTGATCTCGCCTCGCTCTCGTGAGACGGCCTGCGCGAAGCGCATGTCACCGGACAGGTGGCCGCTCCGGTAGTGCTCCTTGTTCTCGACTCCGCCGCTCTCGAGGATGACGACGTCATCGGCCAGCAAGTCCAGCGCACGAGTCGAATCCCCTGAAGCCAGAGCCATATGATAGGCGTCCACCACGGCGGCGACTTCCGACTCGGGTGTCTGGGCCTCGACCGACGGGGCCGTAAGGGCTAACGACGCTGCGACGATGGCGAGCGATCGCGCGGAATACAGGGTCACGATGACCTCCTCGAATTATGTGTCGTGGGTGGCAGCCGACGCCTTCGCGACGGTCGCCCCGGACTTTCGGCCGCCCAGGACCATCGCCCACCCCGTGCCTACCATCACGAGGATCATGATCTGGAGGGAAGAAAGAAGAAGCGTGTCGAACCAAGGGTTTCCGGTGAACCCGAACGTATGGTAGAGAAGGAAGGGTCCGAAAGCCCGCCAAATGCCGGGCCTGCGCTGAACGACTTCCCCCGTGACCTGCGAGATATGGACGTCCGTATCGTCCGGGTCGGTGAACCTGAACAGGTAGGTGGGCACGCGCGCGTTGAAGTCCATCCAATATTCGGTGGACTCTATGGCCGGACCGGCCGCCTCCCCGAGCACGACGTCTCCTCCCGCGACGGCCGCCAGTTCCGGAGAAATACGGTCCATGACCTGGCTCGTGGCAGCGTCCAGCAACGTGCCGTTCTCGTTCCGACTCGCATAGGCGATCCAGAATCTTCGGTCCCCGATGGCCCGCCACTCGTATCGCTGGATCGGATGCCCAGCCGAGCGGGCGGAGACGGGAAGAGCCTCGGCGATCGTCGATACGCTCGCCAACTGCTCCGTGACCGAGATGCCACCCTGCCACTCCTCCTCGAACGACCCCTGCCCCCTGAATCTGGGCTCGATGAGGCCGAGGTTGTACCAGAGAAACGCTCCGACGAGCATCTGCGTCACCAACAGGAAGCCCGCCACCGGGGCGAGACGGGCGTGGATGCGGCGGACCGGCCGCACGGCGTCGGTCCACCGCCGCCGGGCGTCCCTGCGCGTCCACCAGAGCGTGTATCCGAGCGCGACCAGCGTGAGCCCGACGCCCGCCAGTGCGTACAACAGCGACGTAAACAGCCTCAGGTTGTCGCCCCACTGCCACACATGCACGCTCGTGTAGGCCTTGTGGAACCAACCTGCCATCGGGTCCGTCCGTCGCATGACCCTGCCCGATGACCGCGAGAAGACCAACTCCGAAGTCTGATCACCCGTCATCTCGACGACGACCGCGGGCACGCGCTCTCGCGTGTAATAGCGATTGAACTCATCGCCCTCGTGGAGCGCCGCTACCGTCGTGTTCGTGAGCTGTGCGTCGGCAACGGCACGAAGCAGCTCGTCGGACAGCGGATCGATCCGCTCGGCGGTGCGCGCGTCGTAGATGCGCTCGAGCTCGAAGGGACCCGGCTTCACCGTGTAGACCACCCGGCTGCCAAGCAGCTCGAGTCGCAGCCAGTAGAGGCGCTCGATGCCGTCGGCGGCGAGTTGGGCAAGCACCTCAGCGGGACTCACGAACGACTCGTCTTCCAACGACACCGACTCCGCGTGGAACGGCTGGAGCTCGTAGACGCCTTGCAGCCCGTTCGGCAGCGCCAGACCTACGCCGTGAAGCACGAAGGACGACAGGATCCAGCCCACGATCGGAATCGTCGCCGCGACGCCCAGCGCCCGGTGGGTACGCGAGAGGCGAAGCTGGGTGGATGGTTTCATCGGGCGGGGGACGCGAAGGGACGTCGAGAGTGGGAAGATCCCATCAAGCCAGAAGGCCGCGGGTGTAAGACTGACGGTCATAGGAAGCCCTCGTCATCGAGCCCGCCAGGTCCGCGCCCTCCTCAACTTGACATTGGCATGCACTCCAACGTTTACCTTCCTGACATGAGCGAGCCCAAAACACGCGGATCTGACCTGCTACGCATCGGGCAGGTCGCCGACCGCGCGAAAGTCGGGACCGATACCCTGCGCTACTACGAGCGCATCGGGCTCGTCGAGCCGACGACACGGTCCACCGGAGGCTACCGGCTGTACGATCGGACGGTGTTCGACCGGCTCGCGTTCGTGAAGAAGGCCCAAGCATTGGGGCTCACTTTGGAAGAGGTGGGCGCCGTCCTCGAGGCGGCGTTGGATGGGTCGCCGCCGTGCGACCACGTCCGCACGATGCTGCGCGCCCGACTCCAGGAGGTTGACGATCGTATGGCTGATCTCCGAGCCCTGAGGACGACGCTCCGGGAAGCGCTCGACCGATCGCGCGAGGGAGCGCCGCTGGACGGGGCTCTCTGCGACATCATTGAGTCACAGGAGCTTCCGGTTCACCGGGGGACCAAGCCTCGAGGGGGAGATTGGCGGTCGGCGAGCGGGACCGTCCGATGAGTCGACTCGCTGAAAGTCGCACAGCCGTCTGGTCGGCACTCGCCGCATCGTTGGGGACGCTGATCTGCTGCGCGCTCCCGTCGCTCCTCGTGCTCCTGGGCTTCGGTACCACCGTCGCCGCGGTCGTCTCCGCTGCGCCCTGGCTCGTGGTCCTGTCCCGTAACAAGATTTGGGTCTTCCTGGCCGCAGGCCTGCTGATTCTGGGGAGTCGCGCCTACTCGGAATACGTCTCGCCGCGCTTCACCCCCCGGGTCGGCGATCCACACCCGCGGCGGCTGAACTTCGTCGCCGGCCGGACCCTGACCGAGCAGGCCCTGAACACCGAGCAGCGCCATCGCGACCGGCGCTTCACGCTTCTCGGCCGGGTCCTCGCGCCCGGCATCATCGAAGGCCTGGAGGTGCGGCTGAACTCCGGCGCGGCCGGGTCGGCCGAAATCAGGCTGTCGCCCGGCATCGGGCTGACCGCCGATGGCGAGGATATCGCGCTGCGCCGCGCCATGGTCGCGCGTATCGCCGATATCCCGCCGGCCCGGGCGCTGATCGAGGAGCGGCTCGA
>JADFLD010000012.1 GCA_022564535.1 Gemmatimonadota bacterium | reverse complement strand
CGGCCGCCTGCCTGGACGAGACCCCGTCGCCCGTCGAGCCGCAATTCGGCATCTCGCGGGGCGGAGACATCCAACCCAACGGATTCACAGTCTACACGCAAAACGTGTACCTCGGAGGCGACACCGGGCCGCTCTTCAGTCTCGACCTCAACGACCCGGATCAGCTACTCGCGATCGTGGCCGCCACGAAGGAGTTCTGGGCAGAGGTTCAGGCCAGCAGCATCCCCGAGCGGATCGCAGAACTCGTAGACGAGATCGACGCCCGCCGTCCGCACGTCGTGGCCTTGCAGGAGGTTCTGCGGTTCACCGTTCTGGACGGGTCGTTCTCGCCTACGGGAGGAATAGACCTGCTTGCGGCAATCGAGGCCGAGATCGCAAGCCGCGACTTGCCGTACGAGACGGCGGTGGTACAGGAAACGACCTCCGCCGCGCTACCCCTCGGCTTCGACCCGGCGGTGGGCCTCACGGAATACCTCGCGTTCACGGATCGCGTCGTGATTCTCAGACGTTCCGACGTCACGGAGGTAGGGACGGCCCAAGGGCTCTACGCGGCCAGCTTTCCGCTCAGTGCACAAGTCGAGCTGCGCCGTGGGTGGGCCCGTCTCAGCGTCGACCACGAGGGAACGATGCACCACCTCGTGGCGACCCACTTGGAAACACAGGGAATTGGGCCGATACACGACGCCCAGGCCAACGAGCTCCAGAATTCAATCGTGGCCGGCCTCGAAGGCGTCACGATCATCGCGGGCGACCTGAATTCGGATGCGGCGGCAAGCGACGGGGCTCCATCGTGGACTCCGACGTACGACAACCTGATCGCCGCAGGATTCGCGGACGTCTGGTCGAGTTCGCCGAAACACCGGAGAGCGTCGGGCGTGACCTGCTGTCAGGCCCCGAACCTGCGCGAAGACTCCGAGCTTGATGAGCGCATCGACTTCATCCTCGTGCGGTCCTCGGACGACCGCGCGGAGCACTGGGGCAGCATGCGTGGCCTCTTCCGGGCCGAGGTGGTCGGTGAGGAGCGTTCAGACCTCACGCCAGAGGGACTCTGGCCGTCCGATCACGCAGGACTCGTCGCGACGTTTCGAACTCCGAACGCCTGGCGCTGAGAAACTGGCCGGCGGCGCATAAGGCACCGCCGCCAGTAACCGGTCGTGAGAGCGGCCCGGGCGCGCGGCGCGTGGCGGCGCGCGCGCCCCGCCCGGCCTTCACTCTTGCTGCAGCGACACCACCGGGTCGACCCGACTCGCCCGCCGGGCAGGCAAGTAGCACGCCACGAGGCCTACCCCGGCAGGGACCAAGACCACGAGCGCGTATGTCAGCGGATCCGTCGCCTCCACCTCGAAGAGCATCGACGAGAGCAGAGAAGCAAGAAGCTCCGTGCCGGCCCACGCCACCCCCAGTCCGACCAGCACTCCTATCGACACGAGCCTGAGCCCACGCGTCATTACACCCCTCATGACGTCGCCGCGGCTCGCCCCGAGCGCGATTCGAATTCCCGTCTCACGCATGCGCCGGTTGACCGCGAGAGCCATGACCGCGTAGAGCCCGACCATCGCGAGCAGACAGGTGAGCCCTGCGAAGGTCGTGAGCAACAGCACCCGGAAACGCTGCGCAGAAACGGATTCCCTCACCTGCGCATCGAGCGTACGGACGTCCCGCACGGGGATCGTCGGATCGACACCCCATATTGCTTCGCGCAACCGTTCGGTCAGCTGCGTCGGGTCCCCTGCAGTGCGCACCATCAGGTACTGGAATCTCCAGGTGATCTGCGCGTGGGGTCGGTAGTACTCGGCCTCAGGAGCTGACTCCAGGCTCTCGCGCCGGATGTCTTCGGCAACGCCAACTACGGTCATGAACTCATCGGGAAAGAAGGCGCGATCGAACGAATCGGCACTCCCGCGCAGTCCGCCCGCGAACTCGAACCGCTTGCCCAGCGGATCCTCACCCGGCCACAGCCGGTTCGCCAAGGTCTGGTTCACGATCACGACGAGCGGTTCTCCCAACCGATCGGACGCGTCGAATCCCCGCCCGCGCAGCAGCTGAATTCCGTTCGTCGCGAGGTAGTCACCCCCGATGATGACCGTACCGGCCCAAATCTCGTTTGTATCGTCGTCGACTTCACCCTCCGCGAGGATCGTCGTGCGGAATCCGTTGCCGAAGAGGGGTGGAGAGTACGTCGTGCTCGCGCTCGAGACGCCGGGCAGCGCCCTGACCTCGTCGAGGATCTGCGCATAGAGAGCCTGGACCTCCTCCGGAGATGCATACCGCTCCGAGGACGGTGCCACCGTCGCGAGGACGATCGACTCCGTGTCGAATCCACGATCCACTCTCAGGAGCCGACTGAAACTGCTCGTGAGCAAGATGGCGCCTGTCAGCAATACGACAGAGATCGCGAACTGAAACGAGACGAGGAGTTGTTGGGGTCGCAGCGCGCGCGGGCTTCCGCTCGAGCCTCTGGCCCCGGACAGGTCGCGAGACGGGTCACCTCTCGACGCCTGCAGACTCGGGAGCAACCCGAAGAGCAAGCCGCTCCCCAAAGTAGCGACCATCGCGAAGGCCAGCGTCGATGTCCCCATGTCGACCCCGGCGGCCCGCGGGAGCCCCGCAGGAGCCAAGTCCATGAGCACCGACTGTCCCCCCCACGCGAGGAGAAGGCCGAGAAATCCAGCCGCCACCGAGAGTACTGCGCTTTCGGTCATGAGCTGCCGGAGCAGCCGTCCGCGACCGGCCCCGAGCGCCGCCCTGACGGCTAGCTCTCGCTGACGTACAGCGGCCCGGCTGATCGCGAGTCCCGCCACGTTGGCCGCCGCCACCACGAGGACCAGGCCCGCGGCCGCCAGCAAGAAGAACAGCGTCTGCGTGACGTCGCCGACCATCCACTCGCCCAGGGGCACGAGGGTGACGTCACTCAACTGACCCTCCGACTTCCCGACCGACTCGTCGATCCGACGTGCTAGGGCACGGAGCGCCATTCCCGTAGGGACGATGCCGGCTTCGACTTCCAGGCGTCCGACGACGCTCAGAAAGCTCAGCGTCCTCGTCCCTGTAGGAAGCCCGACGTCGGCCAGGAGTTGGTCTTCCTGGACAGGTATCCAGTACCGCGTGTCATCGAACGGAGCAGAGAAACCCTCCGCCGCAACGCCCACCACGGGTACCGAACCCCCGTCGATGGGCACGGTCCTCCCGATCACATCAGGGTCCCCATCGAAGCGGGCGGCCCAAAAAGCGTAAGAAAGGATCACGGCATCGGGCCCGCCCGCGAGGTCCTCGGGCTCGGAAAAGGTGCGGCCGAGGCTGAGCGGGACGCCCATCACGTCGAAGAAGTCCCTGGTGACCCGCGCCCCGGGGAGCACTTCGGCTCCGCCCTTCCACTCGAACGCTTCTTCCGCCTCGGCATACGCCGCCAGGCCCTCGAATCCAGTGGCTTGCTCGCGCCAGTCCCGGAAATCGGGCCACGACACCTTGTCGGTCCGCTCGGGGTCGGTGGCGGGAAGCACGACGACGAGCTGGTCGGGCTCCGGGTACGGCAGAGGCCGAAGAACCACCCCGTCGACGACCGCAAAGACCGCGGTCGTCGCCCCGATCCCGAGCGCCAAGGTCAGAACGGCCAACGACGAAAAGAGCGGCGCACCCATCAGGGCCCGGCGCGCATAAAGCAGATCCGTCCACATCGACTTCATCAGCCCTTCCTCTTTCCTCGATTCTTGCCATCGCATTTTCAGTCCTGCCACAACGGCGTCGGTCCCGACGTTTATGGCGAAGCGCACGCCCCCCAGAGGCCCGCGATACCGACGTTCCTTCCCCTGCGCCACCCAGAACGCGGCGAGCTCCTCACCGTGGGACTCGCGGAAGTCGCGTGGGTAGGACGCGAGCAGAACTCGCGCGAACACGTTCTTCATCGTTGCTAGCCGGCCACCGGAAGCACAGCGCGGGCTGCGGCGACGTCCGCCTCGAGCCTCGTGACCTCGCGCTGAAGCACGGCTCTCCCCAGTGGAGTCGCCTCGTAGAAACGCCATCGGGAGCTGGCTCTCTCTCGGAGGGCAGCCGGCACCTCGGTTTCCTCCAGGAGGCCGTCGCGTTGAAGACGCTGGAGCGTCTCGTAGAGCGTTCCCGCCGCCAGAACGATCGTACCGCCCGTGCGCTCCTCCACCTCCTGACGCACGCCGTACCCGTGCGCCGGCCTCTGGGAAAGGCTCAGAAGGATGTGGAAATGAGCGGCCTTGAGCGGTATGAAGCTGTCGACTTCTGACTTCGTCGTCACCGAGGACTCCTCATGATCGGGATCCGATTATCGGACTACGATAATCGGACTACGAGCATGAGTCTACACCGCAGCAAGGCACGGTCCGACACTGGGCCAGAGGTTCCTAGCGGTGCGAGCGCCCGCTAATGGTGCATAGCTGCGAGAGAACTCAACCGCCGCTCCGCCTCGGTGGACGGCACTGCGGCCAAGTGCCGGGCTCGCCCGTCCGCGGGTCGATCGGGAGGATCCGGGTGTCGTTGGGCACCCGCTCCGGATCTTCGGAGGCCATGTACGCGACCATCGCAGCCAGCGTCGCGTTGTTGCGCAGGTCGCTGAAGACGAGCTTGTCGAAGGTGTCCAGATTCGTGTGCCACGTGTACTGACGGTAGTCCGGATAGTTGGACTGGAAACGGAACCCGGGCACCGGCTTGCAGATGAACGACATGTGGTCGCTCCCGCCCGTTTCCGGAACCCCGGGAATGTCGAGCTCGATGTGATCGGTGATCTCGTTGGGGATCGCTGAAAACCACCGCGCGAAGTGCGCACCCGCGCCGGTGAAGCCCATCATGCGGATGTAGTCGATGCGCCAGGTGCCGTTGTCCTGGTTGAACGAGGCTTGGAGGCCGTCGATGACCTCCGGGTTGTCGGCCGCGAACGCCGTAGACCCGATGAGTCCCCGCTCCTCGGCGTTCCAGTGCCCGACCAGAATCGTGCGGCGGGGGTTGGGGTAGGCCGCCTTCAAGATGCGCATGGCCTCCATCATCATGATCGTGCCGGTGCCGTTGTCGGTCGCTCCGGACGCGCCGTCCCACGAGTCCATGTGCGCCCCGAGCAGGACGTATTCGTTCGGCAGCTCCGTGCCCGGGATGCGTCCGATGACATTGAACGCCGGCACCTCACCGAGCTCTTCCGATCGTGCATCGAGGCGAATGCGGGGGGACTGGTCTCGCTCGGCCAAACGCGCGACCAGACCGTAGTCCTCGCAGCTGAGGTGCAGGCTCGGAATCTCCGTCGTGTTGGCGGAGAAGATCTTGTCGGCCCCCCAACCTGCGGACCAACGAGACGTGAAGAGCGCGACGGCTCCGGCGGCCTCCAGGCGTGCCTCGAGTTCATCGCCGATGGACCGGAGCGACTGATCCCACGTGGTCCGAGCCGCTTCCCGCTCCGCACGCATCTGGGCGTACGACTCTTTGGTCGCGTGCTGCTCCCACGATTCGGGCGCCCGACACGTCGGCTGAGGGAACGACACCGCAACCATCTTGCCCCGGACCTGCGGGAGCCAGGCTTCGAACTGCTCAGTCCCCGAGAAAGTGGGGAGTAACAGAACGTCGGCCTCGACCGGCTCCTGCGTACCGGGGCTCCAGGCCAGCATCATCCCGCTGAGCGTACGCACACGAGGCGATATCAAATCGATGTGCGTGAATCCGCGTTTCCAGCCACGCCAGGTTCCGTACTCCTGTTTCTCCGCGTCGATACCCCACGCGGCGTACTTGGACAGAGCCCAATCCGCCGCGGCATCGAAGCCGGGCGAGCCCACCAGGCGTGGGCCGATCGAATCGAGAAGTGCCTGCGCAAGGTCGAACACTTGCGAGCCTTCCTCCATACCCTCTTGCCACATCCGGCGGATGACGGGGTCGTCGGTCGGAAACGTTTGCGCCTCGAGCGAGCCGGTGGCGATCGTCGTCAGTGTCAGGAGCGCGAGCAGGGTCTTCTTCATCCAACGGTCCTTCGGTTGTGGGATCGTTCTGTAAGAGGCGAAGTGATCCAAAGGGATCAAATTACGCCAGTATCGGCCTCTTCAAACGCGTCCGTGACGTCGGCTGAGAACCATTGGCCGCGAAGCTCGTGCAGCAATTGCAGGCCCTCATCGCGCGCCAACCCCGTCCGGTACGCCCGGCTCTGGAGAATCGCGATCCACGCCTCCGCGATGCCCACGATTTGGCCACCGAGTGAGATCTCGGAGCCTCTCTTACCGTCCGGGTAGCCCGAGCCGTCCCATCGTTCGTGATGCTCGTGCACGAATCGGATCGTGTCACCGAGGTGCGTCATGGGCTCGAGGATCGTAACGCCTCGATCACAATGAGACCGGATCACCGCAAACTCCTCTTCGGTCAACGCGGAGTCCTTCGCCACCAGCGCGTCGGGAATCGCCATCATGCCGACGTCGTGGAGCAAGCCGGCGGTCCGAACCGCCTCGATTTCCCTTGGAGAGAGCTTGAGCGCGTCCGCGATCGCGGCCGCCTGCATCGCTACAGCCTGACTGTGGCCGTAGAAGTACGGGCTCCTCAGGTCCAGCGCGTTGGCGAACGCCGCCAGCGTGCCCATGGTCACGCGACGGATCTCCTGAGCCCGTCGATCCAACTCGAGCTTCATCCAAGAGACCATCGCCCGGTGATGGTCCTCAGCCGCCCTTTGATGGAAGGCGCGCTGCACGGATCGGCCGAGGGCTACGGGCTCCGGCGGCTTCATGATGTAGTCGGACACGCCCATGCGGAGCGCTTCCTGGGCGGTGCTCTCGTCCCCGCCGCCGGTGAGCAGGATGACCTTCACCTCCGGGTCGATTTCCTGAGCCTTGCGTGTGAGCTCGAGACCGGACATCTCCGGCATGACGAAGTCGGTCACGAGCACGGCCGGCACACCTTCCGCGATTCGCAGCAGGGCCTTCGAGGGCAGGTCGAAGGCCATCACCTTGTAGCCCGCCGCCTCGAGGATCGCCGTGTTCATAGCGACCGCAGACGGATCGTCATCGACGATGATGACTTCACCCACCCCCGCCTCCGGAAGTTCGAACCGGAAGTCGCTTTCTTCGTCGAACTCGTCGAGCGGCGATGTATATTGATCGATCTCGCGCAATAGTACCCCTTCTTGGGTCGACCCGATCAACGCTTCGACCCAAGATCGTGTCACTTCGATGTGTACAGACGGCCGACACCAAGTGGCCATGTGGCGAGTTGAGTGTCAACCTTGGCGCCAGACCGCGCGAAACATCCCGAGGAGGAGTCCATGACAAAGTGCTTCCGCATCTCACTCGCCCTCGCCGTTGCAGCAGCTTTAGCGCCGCAGCGGTCGTCGGGCCAGCAGGGAAGCATGCTCGACATGAATACGTTTCCCCGTCCCATCGAGATGGTGGACAACGTATGGATCGAGGAGCTCACCATGCTCGAGGTCCGCGACCTACTCGCGACAGGCACGAATACGGCGCTCATCCTGACGGGAGGTATCGAGGAGAACGGTCCGTACCTGACGACGGGAAAGCACAACCACGTGTTGAAGGTCATGGGTGACGCGATCGCCCGTCGATTCGGCAACACGCTGGTCGCTCCAATCGTCACCATCGAGCCCGGCAACCCGGAGCGGGCGAGTAGCCCGGGGGGCATCCGCTATTCACAGGAGACGTACCGGGCCGTGCTTCGGGACTACGCGACCAGCCTCAAGGCGCAGGGCTTCACCAACATCTTCATACTCGGAGACAGTGGCGGAAACACTCGCGGGATGGCGGCGGTCGCAGAGGAGCTTCAATCCGCATGGGCAGGACAGGACGTCGTGATCGCGCACATCCCGGAGTACTACAACTACGGTGACGTCGAGACGTACCAGCGCGAAGTTCTCGGTGTCGACGAGGACCCCCGACTCGAGGGGCTCCACGACGACTACTACATCACGACCATCATCATGAACGACGACCCGGCGTACGTTCGCCTCGAACAGCGAATCAAGGCCGACAAGGCCTCGATCAACACCATCAGTATTCTACCCGTAGCCGACGCGATCGCGCACGGCCGCAAGCTGATCGAGTTTCGGACGGACGTGACGGTGGCAGCCATGCAGGCGGCGATCGAGGCCCAGAGGGGACGCTAAGCCGAGCTTCTCGCGAGGTCGAGCGCTGAGACTGCACGGCTGCCTCTCATTCCGGAAGGCTATTGAAACTCCGACTGGACAAATTCAGTATGATCTAATATCGATATGAAAACATATCGACTTCGGCCAGGCACGCGGAGACTCCGATGGGTGGACAAACGACCGACGAGGGCAACGGACAGGCTCTGAAGCTGGCGTGGTTTCACATCCTCCTGGCGTTGGCGGACGGCGCGCAGCACGGCTACGCGATCCGAAGCAGCGTGCGACGGCGAACCGACGGGGCCGTGAAGCTCTATCCGGCGACCCTGTACGGTTCGGTCCGCGACATGTCGGAGGGGGGCCTCATCGAGGCGCTCGAGGGCGCGGACGATCCGGATGACGACCAGCGTCGACGTTACTACCGACTCACCCCCGCCGGGCGCGACGCGCTGAGAGCGGAGGTCGCCCGACTTCAGGCCCTGGTCGACCATGCACGTTCAACCCAGGCACTGGGCGGAGTGTGACTTGAGCGATCACGTATCACCTGTAGTTCGCCTGTGCCTGGGTGCGTACGCGCTGCTCTCGCGGGCGATGCCGAGCCGGTTCCGACAGCCTTTCTCGGAGTCGTCGCTGGCCGATCTCCGCGACATACTGCAGGAAGCCGAACGCTTCCAGGGACAATCCGTGGTGGGAACCGCGCTCCGGGCGTGTTTCGACCTGATTCTGAGGCTTCCCGGGGAATGGTGGGGGACGCTGAAGCCGGCGTCCGTTTTGGGTGGACAGGGCTCCGCATACGGACGCCCGGAACTGGGAGAGCGATTCATGAACATTGTACGAGAGCTTCGTCAGGCGGCACGCGCCCTTCTCAAGCGACCCGGGTTTTCCGCGGTAGCCATCGTCACCCTCGCCCTGGGCATCGGAGCGAACGTCGCGATCTACTCGATTTTGAACGCGGTGCTGCTCCAGCCGCTCCCCTACGAAGACTCGGACCGGATCGTCGAATACCGGCACCACGCGCCGGGGCTGAACCTCCCGACCCTCATGAACTCCGAGGGCATGGTCGCCTTCTATCGGGAGTACGCGGACTTCTACGAGGCAACTGCCGTATACGGTACGGGTTCAGCCAATCTGGCCGGAGGCGACGAGGCGGCGCGCGTGCGAATTGTCCGCGCGAGCCCGGAGCTGTTCAATATCCTTCGTGTTCAACCGATGATGGGTCGGCCCTTCAACGAGGCCGACGCCGGACCGGAGAGCCTTGGGGTCGCGATTCTGACGTACGACACGTGGGAAGCTCGCTTCGGATCGGACCCGGGGATTCTCGGCCGCATGCTGGAGTTGGACGGAGTGGCGACCGAAGTGATCGGGGTCATGCCCCATGGCTTCGCCTTCCCCTCTGAAGACTCCGAGATATTCACGGCGCTGTATGTAGATCCCGAAGGCGCCTTCGGCACCTTCGGTGTGCGAACCGTTTCGCGGCTCGCCCCGGGGATCTCGGTCGAGGCGGCGCAAGCACGTAGCAGGGACCTTCTCTCCCGCATGCCGGACTTTTTCCCCGAGTTGGGGGCAGAGTTTTTGGAGGCCGCGGCCTTCGCGGTCTCGGTCGAGACCCTGCGCGATCGAATCGTCGTCGATGTGAAGTCGACGTTGTGGATCATCATGGGGACGGTCGCCTTCGTCCTGCTCATCGCCTGTGCGAACGTCGCGAATCTCTTCCTGGTTCGCGCCGAGTCGCGACAGAAGGAGATGGCCGTACGCGCCGCGATGGGGGCAGGCCGAGGGAGCCTCGCCGCGAGTTTCCTCAGCGAGAGCCTCATTCTGGGCGTCGCGGGAGGCATCCTCGGCGTAGTCATGGCGCGTGCGAGTGTCGGCGCACTGCTCGCGCTTGCCGACTTGCCGAGATCGGCGGAGGTGTCGGTCGATGCCTCCTCCCTCGCTTTGGCCGCGCTCATGTCGATCGTCGCCGGGCTCGTCTTCGGCGCCATCCCGATGACGCGGTACGCGAGCGGGCGCTTCGCAGCGGTTCTCCGGGACAGTGGACGCGGCAACACGATGGGTCGGGAGCGCCACCGTGCCCGCAACGTTCTGGTGACCACACAACTCGCGCTGGGGCTGGTTCTGCTCGTGGGATCGGGACTGATGTTTCGCAGCTTTGCACATCTGCGCGCGGTGGACCTCGGGATCGAAACGGAAGGTGTGCTCACGATGGGCCTCAACCGGAACCAGGGAGAAGACCCGCAGATCGCAGCCCGTTTCTTCCAGGACGCGGCTGACCGGATCGCCGCACTCCCCGGCGTGGCCATGGTCGGGATCACCACCAATCTTCCCCTCTCGTCCGAGAACTTGGGCGGCGGGTCGTTTCGAATTGAGTCGAAGCCGCGAGACGACGACGAGCTCCCACCCGTGGCGATGTATCGGGCCGTGGGGCCGTCGTACTTTGCGTCGCTCGGAATTCCCATCGCTTCCGGCCGGGACGTGGAGCGCGCGGACTGGGAAGAAGCGCGCCCCGTGGTCTGGGTCAACGAACGCTTCGAGCAGATGTTCCTAGATGGCGACGCCCTCGGAGAACGCATCTCATGGGGCGACGCCCCCGACTCTGTGTGGGCCGAGGTCGTGGGCGTAGTCGGCGACGTCCGCGAGCTTGGAATCGAAGACGAGGAACTTCCCAGCAACGCTTATTTTCCGCTCGTGGTGGCGGGCGCGGCGAGCATCCAAGTGCAAAGCGCGTTCCTCACCATAAAGATGATCGAGGGGCAGGATCCCACGTCGGTGATCGCTGGTGCCCGAGCGACGGTCCGCCAGCTCGACCGCCGGGTGCCGATTACGGCGACGCGCACGATGGATGACATCGTGAGCGAGGCGATGCAGGGCACGTCGGTCACCATGCTCGTGCTGGGGCTCGCTACGGCGATGGCACTCTTCATGGGGGCCATCGGACTCGCCGGCGTCATCTCCTACGTCGTGGGCGAGCGCACGTCAGAAATCGGCGTCCGGATGGCTCTCGGAGCGGAGCCAAGTGACGTGACCCGTATGATCCTCAGGCAGTCGATGGTCGTGACGCTGTCCGGTACGGTGATCGGCTTGATCGGGGCACTGGGGCTCACCCGCCTCATGCAGTCCCTACTCTTCGAGGTGTCGGCGACGGATCCGGTGACCTTCCTCACCGCGCCCGTCATACTCGTTCTGGTGAGTCTCGTGGCGACCTGGCTACCGGTTCGCAAGGCGGCGCGGATCAACCCGATCGAGGCACTGCGATCCGAGTAGCCGTGGACACGCCGACTGGCTCCACGACCCCCGATGTCGCCAAGTTGCAACGCGAACCCTCTGGCGGCGGTCCAACGTAGGTCCGGGAAGTCGCGACCTCCTGTCGTGACGAAGGCAGGGGGAGAATAATGACGGGGCTCAAGTACGCACTACGCACGCTCACCAAGACACCGTTCGTATCGACCCTGGCCATCGTGTCTCTGGCGCTCGGCATCGGTGCGAATACGGCCATCTTCTCGCTCTTCGATCAAATGCTCCTCCGGGCGCTCCCGGTGGAGGAGCCCGACCGCCTGGTCAACCTCTCCGCCCCCGGCCCGAACCCGGGGTCGCAGTCGTGCAACCAGGCCGGGCCCTGCGAGGCTGTGTGGAGCTACCCCATGTTCAAGGACCTCGAACGTGCGCAGGGAAGCTTCACAGGCATCGCGGCACACATGCTCTTCGGAGCCAACCTCGCGCAGTCCGGCCAGACGAGGAGCGGCCAGGGCATGCTCGTATCGGGTTCGTACTTCGCGGTCCTCGGCGTACAACCGGCGCTGGGCAGGGTGTTCGGCCCCTCGGA
This sequence comes from Gemmatimonadota bacterium, assembly GCA_022564535.1. The sequence continues at coordinate 1,440 of JADFLD010000012.1, read as the reverse complement.
CGATGAGCGGTTCGGCGAACACTTCGTCGCGGTTCTCAGCTATCGGTACTGGGAAAATCAACTGGGGGCTGACCAGTCGGTCCTGAACCAGACGATCATCGTAAACGGACAGCCGATGACCGTCGTGGGAGTGGCCGCAAAGGGCTTCGACGGCACCACGCTGGGTTCGGAGCCCGACGTCTTCGTTCCGATTACGATGCGCACCCAGATGAACCCCTGGTTCGACGACTTCGACGGCCGGCGGACCTACTGGGCCTACCTCTTCGCCCGGCTGAAGCCGGGCATCGCCGTGGAGCAAGCGCAGGCCGAGATCAACTCGCTCTACTCCCCGATCATCAACGAGGTCGAAGCGCCTCTGCAGGTCTCGATGACCGAGCAGACGATGGAACGGTTCAAAGCGAAACAAGTCATTCTCGAGCCTGGCTCCCAGGGACAAAGCAACCTGCGGGAAGACGTGAGGACGCCGCTCCGACTTCTTTTGGGGATCACGGCCGTGGTGCTCATGATCGCCTGCGCCAACATCGCGAATCTATTGCTGGCGCGCGGAGCGAATCGGGGGCAGGAGATGGCGATTCGCGGCTCGCTCGGCGCGACCCGGGCGCAAATGCTGAGCCAGTTGCTCGTCGAATCCTGCCTCCTGGCGGCAATGGGTGGAGCGGCCGGCATGATCGTCGCTCACTGGACACTGGGGCTGATCGGAGCCGGCCTGCCGCCCGAAGCGATGGCGACCCTCGACCTGCAACTGTCCCCGTCGATGATGCTCTTCGCGGGAGCGCTTTCACTCGGCACCGGCATCCTTTTCGGCATGTACCCTGCGTTGCACAGCACCCGCACAGATTTGGTCGCCATGCTCAAGACCAATCTCGGCCAGCCGGCGGGCGCACGCACGGCCCAGCGTTTCCGCAACTCGCTCGTGACAGCTCAGATCGCGCTGTCGATGGCCCTGCTCGTCGCCGCCGGGCTCTTCATCAAGAGTCTCGCCAACGTGAGCAATGTCGACCTCGGTGTCGACGTGGAGAACATCGTGCAGTTCACGGTGTCACCCCAGCTCAACGGATACGAGGGTGATCGCTCGGCCGACTTCTTCATCCGTCTCGAGGAGGAGCTGGCCGCGATCCCCGGCGTGACCGCGGTTTCCGCAGGCCGTGTCGGGCTCCTGGCGGGAAGCAACTGGGGGAACGACGTATCGGTCGAGGGTTTCGATTGGGAGCCCGGCGTGGACAACAATTCCCGTTTCAACGAGGTCGGCCCCGGATACTTCAGCACCGTGGGGATGGCGCTCCTGGCAGGCCGCGAATTTACGGCAGCCGACGGTGATGGGGCTCCTCAGGTAGCCGTGGTAAACGAAACGTTCGCCCGAAAGTTCGGCCTGAACGGCGCGGACGGGAACCCTAGCAAAGTGCTGACAAAACCTCTCGACCATACCCCTGGGCCCCTTCC
>JADFLD010000280.1 GCA_022564535.1 Gemmatimonadota bacterium | reverse complement strand
ATGTCCGGACAACCCAACGGCATGGCGACGCTGGCGGACATCATCGCGTTCAACGAAGCGAACGCCGACCGAGAGATGCCCTACTTCGGTCAGGAAATATTCTATGAGGCAGACGCGAAGGGCGACCTGACGTCTCGCGACTACCTGCAGGCGCTCGAAGCCGCTGGTATTCTCTCGCGCGATGAGGGGATCGACATGGTCATGGAGGCGCACGATCTCGACGCCATCGTCGCACCCACGACCACCCCCGCATGGAAGATCGACCTGGCGACGGACGATGGCTCCAGCCACGGAAGCTCCAGTTCGGCTGCGGTAGCTGGCTACCCCAGCATCACGGTTCCCAACGGGTACGTGCACGGACTGCCCGTCGGAATTCTGTTCTTCGGAAGGCAGTGGAGCGAGGGTCTGCTGCTTCGCGTCGCGTATGGCTACGAGCAGACGACCCAGCATCGGCGGGCCGCTCGGATGGTGCCATCGTTGGACCTGAGGAACGCGTAGCGGCCCTGAGTCGGACGGTTAACCGAACCTGGGAACTTGGCTGGGATCGCTACGACTCCTCCGGCTCGACTACGATCCCTTTCGACGGATCGAGACGGGAGACGGCATCGTCCTGCCCAACCGGGTCGCCCGGCGGTGCCTCGCCTCCGAATCCGGTGAATCCGAAGCCGCCACTCGCCATGCCCGGCCCCATCGTGACGACCCGAACGGTACCGTCACGGATGCTCCTCTCCATCGCCGCGCGGACCCGGCGTTGAATCCAGCGCCGAGAGGGAGGAAAGAGTAAGGCGAAGCCCACGAAGTCCGTCAGCACGCCCGGTGTGACCAGAAATGCCCCGCCGACGAGAACCGCGATCCCGTCGAGCATCGCCTGGCCTGGCAGTCGTCCCGAGGCGACTTCCTTTTGGAACTGAAAGAGTACGCGTAGGCCCTCGGCACGAGCGAGCCAGGCACCGGCGAGGCCGGTGAACATCACGAGCATGAACGTGGGCAGGAGGCCCACGAGTTGGCCGAGCTCGATGAGAAGCATCAACTCGACCACGGGGACGATGACGAAGAGGAGCGCGAGGCGCCCGAGAATGTTCATGCCTCTCACTACCCGGTTTCTCCCTCTCGAGGTTCAACCGGCCCACAGTTGAGGCGACGACGCACAACCACCCCCGTCTCATTTCGGATCGGCGGAACGGCCGGAGTGTATCAATGAGCTGGTCCACCATGCAGGTCCCCGCCCCAATCAGGTGTGTTCATGGAGCAGACGTACTTTCGCAAGGGCTTCGGGCTCAGGAAGGAGTTGAGGTCCATCATCGACGCCGAGTATTACTCGGCTCTCGTGGAACGCATTCGCTCCCGCGGTTATACGGACACGTTCGGCGACGTGACGGTCCGTCTGGCGAAGGAGTTCGGATTTTGCTACGGCGTCGATCGTGCCATCGACTACGCCTATGAAACCGTCCACAAGTTCCCGGAGCGGAACATCCATCTCGTCGGGGAGATCATCCACAATCCGCACGTGAACAATCAGATGAGGGAGATGGGGATCTCCTTCATCTACCCGGACACCGGTGGCGTCTTCGACTTCTCCCACCTCACGCCTGAGGACGTCGTCATCATGCCGGCGTTCGGGGTCACCTTGCACGATTTCGACGCACTCCGGGCCATCGGGTGCATACTCGTCGATACCACGTGCGGCTCCGTTTTACACGTATGGAAGCGAGTCGACAGCTACGCCAAGGATGGCTTCACCGCGGTGATCCACGGCAAGCATACGCACGAGGAGGCTCGGGCGACCGCTTCTCAGGTCCACAAGCATGAAGGGGGCAAATACATCATCGTGCGCGACATGGAGGAGGGCGGACTCCTCTTCGATTACGTCGCGAAGCGGCCTGGGCACCTCACCCGCGAGCAATTCGTTGAGCACTTCGAGGCGAAGGCGTCTGCGGGATTCGATCCCGATACCGATCTCCGCTTCGTGGGTGTGGCGAACCAAACGACGATGCTCGCTACGGAATCACTCGCCATCGGATGGAAGCTTCACGAAGCGATGGTCGAACGCTTCGGCGAGGAGCACGCCGCGACTCATTTTCGTTCTTTCGGTACGATCTGTTCCGCCACGCAGGAACGTCAGGACGCCGTCTCGGAAATGATGCAAACCCCGCCCGACGTGATGCTCGTGATCGGCGGGTACAACTCCTCGAACACGAACCATCTGGCACATCTCTGCAGGCAGCACACGAAGACGTTCCACGTCCAGGATGCGTCTTGCATCGACGTCGAAGCCGGTACGATTCGGCACAAGCCCGACCTCAACCCGGCAACGGAAGAGGTCACCGAATCCGACTGGCTCCCGGTGGGCCCCTTCGACCTCGGAATCACGGCCGGTGCGTCCACGCCGAACAACAAGATCGGTGAGGGCCTGATGCGAATCTTCGAGATCCGCGGAATCGAAGTCGAGTAGACCTCCCGAGAAGTCCGGTAGGGCTCCCAGCTAGAGATCGTTGTCCTGTATGCCGGTCCCGAGCGTCTTCAAGAGCGTGCGCAGGACCGTCTGCTCTTCGACGGACAGGTGTCGCGCAAGGTGCTCGACGTAGGAGGCGTGCCCAGGAAAGACGTCGGCCACGAGGTCACGGCCTTCCTGAGTGAGCCTCGCCCGAATCACGCGCCGGTCGTCGGGCCTCCGGTCGCGATACACGAGGCCCTGGTCCTCCAACCGGTCCATGACGTAGGTCACGTTGCCACCCGTCACAAGCAGCTTCTCCGCAAGCTCTCCCAACGGCAGCGGCCCGAGGTGGTACAGCGCCTCGAGCGTCCCGAACTGGGGCGTCGTGAGACCGTAGTCCTGGACCTTCGCGGCGATCGCCTTCGAGTAGGTCGCATAGCATCGAGCCAACGTGACCCACAGCCGCAGGGCGGTGCCCTGTTCGTCGGTCCACTCCCGGCCGGCCGGCTGATCGAGGCTCTGTGGTGGCATTACGCGTGCTTGGCTCATGGCGTTCTAGATGTGAATGGCTCTTCCCAAGGCAGCCAACGAAGCCTCCGCGACGCCCTCTGACAGCGTCGGATGCGGATGCATGGCTTTCTCCATCTCCTCCACCGTCGATTCGAGGTGCCGCCCGATGACGAACTCGGCGATGAGCTCCGTGGCATGCGACCCGACGATGTGCGCGCCGAGGATCTCCGAGTATTTCTTGTCACGGATGATCTTCACGAAGCCTTCCGTGTGCCCCGCCGCCACCGCACGGCCAATGCCGACCCAGGGGAACTTCCCGACTTCGACGTCGTAGCCCTGGTCCTTGGCCTCTGCCTCGGTAAGGCCGACAGACGCTACCTCCGGATGGCAGTACGTGCAATTCGGTACGTTCGAGTAGTCGACCGTCCCGTGGCCCTGGCCCACGATGTGCTCGACGCAGACGATTCCCTCGTGAGTCGCCTTGTGCGCCAGAAGCTGATTCCCCGCCACGTCACCGATCGCGTACACGCCCGCGACGTTCGTCCGTAAATACTCGTCGATGACGATGAACCCCCGCTCGTCAGTCTTCACTCCGACCGTGTCTAGGCCGAGGTCCTG
>JADFLD010000279.1 GCA_022564535.1 Gemmatimonadota bacterium | reverse complement strand
GATCCGTCGCCACCAGGTCGTGCTCATCACAGGTGCGACCGGTACCGGTAAGACTTACTTGGCGTGCGCTCTGGCTCAGGCCGCCTGCCGCCAGGGCCTGTCCAGCCGCTATCTCCGCCTCACCCAGCTCATCGAGGACATGGCCCTCGCCCGCGCTGATGGCTCCTATCCCAAGCTGATGAACCGGCTTCAAAAGACCGATCTGTTAGCCATTGACGACTACGGTCTCGCCCCGCTGAACCAAACCGAACGCCGCGATCTGCTCGAGGTCATCGAGGACCGCACGGGCCGAAGGGCCACCCTCGTCGCCAGCCAACTCCCACTCGAGCACTGGCACGACGTCATCGGCGATGCCACCTTCGCCGATGCCATCTTGGACCGCTTGGTTCATCACGCGCACCGCATCACCCTCACCGGCGCATCCATGCGCAGAAAGGAGGTCAAAACCACACCACCCGAGACCGTCACGGCGTAACCCACGCCGCCAGCGTCGCTTCGCTCCGATAGGTGGGCCTCTTCCCTCGGTCTGGGTGGGCCTCTTCCCTCGGATCAGGTGGCTCCCTTCGCTCGGACTGGGTGGCTCACTTCGTCGGAATCCGCACCGAAGGCGAGGAACGTCATCCCCAGATAGGTGCCGTTGAGCAGAATAAAGTACAGAATGACGACGACATTGAATGCGTCGAGAAGCGCCAATCCGAAGTCGGTCAAGCTCCAGGACATCATTCGGCCAGCACCTGACGCGCCAACGTGGACCGAGGCCCGTCCGATGCCGCGACCCGTTCCATCGTGGCGCGGTCCCCCAAAGCGAGTAGGCCGCGGGCCGCTTCCAGAGAGACCCAAAACGAAGGGTCGTCGAGCCTCTGCTGAAGGAGTGGGATTTCGGGTCGGCCACCGAGTGCCCCGAGCGCCGATATCGCGGAGGCTCGAATGACCGGGTCCCGGGATGAGGCCAGAACCCGGACGGCGGCCACGTGCTCCTGGTGACCGAGTTGCTTGACGATGCGCAGGCAGCCCGCGAGGAGCTCTCGGTCCGTCTCGTCCGCCAGCAGCTCGATTGCGACCGGGACCGCGGCGAGGTCGTTCAGCTCGCGCAGAGCATCGCATGCGACGGCCCGAACGAGCGGGCGCTCCTCGGTGTCGCGCATGATCTCTCGCATCAGAGGGCTGGCGTTGGGTCCGCCGCCGGCCAGCATGCTCGCGAGGAAGCTTCGGCTCCAGCCAGTAAAGCGTGGGAGACGCTCCAACACCGCCGCAAAGTGCTCCTCGTGTCCGGGCTGGAAGAGGCTTCGTGCGGCGATCATCGCGACGATAGAGGATTCGTCGTCCAGTGCCCCCGCGACTGAGTCGGCATAGGTCGGCATGCCCATGCTGGCGAGCATCATGACCGCTTTACCGCGGGACTCCGCCGTGCCTGCCTCGAGCATCGGTGTTACGCGCGGCAGATAGGGTGCGGCCATGGCGCGCACCATCGCCTGCTCCTCTCCGCGAAGGCGCCGCGCGTACGCGAGAAGAAAGTCGAGGAAGTACTGCCAGTCCTCGTCTTCCACTCTGTCGAAGATGGCCTCAGGGGGTGCCGCGCCTCCCAATATCTCGAGGATCGCGGGCTCCCAGCGCTTGTGGAGGCGCAATCGCCGTCGAGCCTTGGATTCGTTCGCGAACCGCAGGAGCAAGGCGAGAATCGCGAAGGAGAATGAGGTCGTGAGGAGTACGCCCGCAGAGATGGCGAGAACCAAGAATCCCCGGTCCAGCGTGGTCAGGGTCCGAAAGCCGTGGAGGAGATCCTCGATCAGGCCTGGGCCTCTCTCGTGCCAGCGTCGGGAACGGGTGCCACACGACCTTCACCGGTCACGCGGGCATGAAGGAGCCGACGCACCCGCGCCAGAAGCTCCGAAGGGGAGAACGGCTTGAGCATGTAGTCGTCAGCGCCGAGCTCGAGACCGCGGATTACGTCGGCTTCGCTGCCCATGCCCGTGAGCATGACGATTGGAATGTCCGCGAACCGGGGGATCGCCCGGATCTTGGAGAGGAGCTCGAATCCATCCATGCCCGGGACCTTGACGTCGAGAATCGCGAGATCGAACTCAGCGTCTTTGGCCCATTCGAAGGCCTCCGCGCCGTCGAGGAAGTCGATGACCTCGTGCCCGTCGCGAATGAGGCGATGGTGGATCAGTGTCGCCGTGACCCGATCGTCCTCGACCAGGAGAATGCGTTGGAGCACCAGCGCGAGGGGGTCGGCGTCGGTATGGACCGTGTCCTTCTCGGAGGACCGCGCGCTGTAGAGCGACCGTTCGGCCGCTGAGATCACCTCCCGCAACTCCGGCGTCCCCTCGACGAGTGTGACGCCGCCCGTCAGTTCGATTTCGATGCCCTCCGTTCGATATTCCTCCAGCGTGTCACCCTGGCCCAGCGCAAGAATTGTGGCTTCGAGGACGCGCTTGGCGTCTTCGGCGGTCTTGTCGGGAAGAATCGCGACCAGTTCGGCCGTCTCCCACCGCCCGAGCGCATCGCCCTTACCGATCGCCTCGTGAATTGCTGAACAGACCTCCAGGAGGAACCGATCACCTGCATCCCGGCCCATCTTCATGCTGACTTCGGCCAGGGAGTCGAGCGTCACAACGGCCACAGAGAGGGGACGGCCCTCCTTCGCCGTCGTGCGGCGCTGCTGTTCGTATTCGGCACCGATGCCGACGCGGTTCGGCAGTCCTGTCAGACCGTCCCGAACCGCATCCCTGCGCTGTTTGCCACTCTTGATCTGCCTCGCGACCGCCGCGCGTAACGTCTTCGGATGGGCCGGTTTCTCGATGAACTCGTCTGCACCGACTGCAAGACATTCTGCGCGGGCGAAGGCACCGCTGGTAGACGAGAGCACGATGACCGGGATCGTCGCCGTCGAGGCCTGCTCCCTCATCTGCACGAGTACGTCGCGACCGTCCCTGTCTGGCAGAATCAGGTCCAGGACGACGACATCGACTTCGCGGGACGCGAGGATCGAGTCCGCCTCTGCAGCGCTCTCGGCGACGATCAACGCTCGCCCAGGTGCCTTGAGATACGCCTTTGTGGCCGCCGCAACCGTCTTGTTGTCCTCGACGATGAGAATGCAGACGGCTTCAGCCGGCCCATCTAGCTAGGCGCAGCTCCTCGATCCGGGAGAGGAAGTTGGCGACAGCTACGAGCCAGGTGTCCGTCCCCGGCCTTCTGGATGGCTCCGGCTCCGGCCGAGACCTCCTCGAGCCCGATTGACAGAGCCGCCGTCTCGAGCGAGCGGGCGATACGCCGGACGGAGACCCCCACGGAAGGGTCCGCTTCGAGACCCTCGGCTGCTGCCTCGAGGCCTTCCAGTTGAGCTGAAAGGGCCTCGATTCGTTGGGGTACCGAGTCCGTCATCTGCCTCAGTATCACACGGGGGCGAAACACCGCATTGCGTCATGACCTATCGGTCGCCACAAGATATGGCGAAAGTCGCCGAAGCGCTCGGTTGTACGTGGGGTGGGGCAATCGGGGTTGTCCCCCAAAAGGGGGCCGCGTCTTACCGATCGCGCACATCGCCGCCGACCGCTGGCGTCGAGAGT
>JADFLD010000278.1 GCA_022564535.1 Gemmatimonadota bacterium | reverse complement strand
CCAGGACAGCAGTGGCCGAGTGTGCGGAGCGCGGGTGCGCGATACACTGGACGGAACGCTTTACGAGGTGCAGGCCCGAGCCGTCGTGAACGCCGGCGGGCCCTGGGCACAAAAAATCCTCGAAGATTCCGGTCTCCGGCCAGAAAAACCCCTTCGACCGAGCAAGGGCATCCACCTTCTGCTGGCGGCCGACAAGCTTCCGATCAAGGGAGCGGCCTTCCTCAAGTCGTCGACCGGCAGGCGTGGGCTCGCGATGCGCAGGCTCGACTACGTGTACGTCGGAACGAGCGACGCCGAGTACACGGGGCCACTCGACACACCACGAGCCACTCGCGCGGAGGTACTCGATCTCTTGGCGATGGTGCAGGACTGCTTCCCCGAGGCGGGCATCACGGTGGACGACGTTCTCGCGACTTGGGCCGGAATCCGCCCCCTCGTCGCGGAAGAAGGGAAGTCCACCCGGGACACGTCGCGCGAGGACGAAGTGTGGCACGGGCCCGCCGGCCTGATCACGATCGCAGGAGGCAAGCTGACCACGTATCGCCGCATGGCCGGGCGGGTCGTCGAAAAACTCCGAAAAGAGTTGGGGGATCCGCCGACGGAAGAGGACCGAACCGCCGACGTCTTGCTTCCCGGGGCGCCGGTGGGCGACGTCGCCGCGTACACGGAGGAGCGACTCCAGCGTCTCGCGCGGGCCGGCGTGGACGACCCCACGCTGCGACGACTCGGCTGGCTCTACGGCAAGCAACTGGACGACCTGCTCGCGCTGGGAGACGAGGACCCGTCGTGGTTGAAGCCCCTGGGCGCCGGCGTGCCGAGCCTTCGCGGCGAGGTCCGGCTCGCCGTGGAGCGAGAAATGGCGGCGACGCTCATCGACTTCATGGACCGTCGTGCCGCACTCCTCCTCTTCGCGCCGGACTCTGGGCTGGCCGGCGCAGCAGCGGCGGCGGCGATCATGGGCGACCTCCTGGCCTGGGATCATGACCGCCGGGAGGAGGAGGTGGCCCGTTACCGCCGGCATGCCGCCGAACACCGGGTCCCCGACGAGTAGCAGACCGCCTTGGAATACAGAGGGTGCTACGGGGCTTCCCCCTCCTGCCTCTCCTCACTCGAGACCGGCCCACCCTTCGGCAGACGGAGCGAAAAAGTACTCCCCCGTCCCACCTCGGACTCGACGATGACGTCGCCATGGTGCGCCACCGCGACGCCCTTCACGATCGCGAGCCCGAGGCCCGCCGCTCCGCCGCTTTCCCCGTCGAGCTGGGAGAAACGATCGAAGAGTCGCCCAAGCAACTCCGGAGCGATACCGGGTCCGGTGTCCGAGACGGAAAGCAGCACATGATCGGAGTCTTCAGAGACGGCGAGGGTCACCTGACCTCCTTCGGGCGTCAGCCGGATGGCGTTGTCGAGCAGGTTCGTCAGCGCTTGCAAGATCCGATCACGATCGACGCGAGCCCGCGGCTCCCCCTCGGCCGGGGCAACACGAAGACCGATGGACCGCTCCTCGGCCTGATCCGCGAACACCTTCCTCGCCTCCTCCAGAATCGGCGTGAGGTCCTCCCGTGACGGTCGCACGACGAGCGCGCCAGCCTCGATACGGGCCACGTCCAGAAGGTCTTCGATCAGGCGCTGCATGCGTTTGCCCGATCGAACGATAATCTCGGCCTGCCTCCGCCTCTGACGCTCGTCCAGCGGCAGATCGAGCAGCAGGTCGGCGGCGGCCAGCGTCACCCCGAGCGGGTTGCGGAGGTCGTGCGAGACGATGGACACCACATCCTCTCGCTGTCGGATCGCCCGCCGCAGGGCCTCCTCCTTCTCATGGATCTCGGTGATGTCGGTGAACGTGAGCACGGCACCCCGCAGCTCCGTGCCGTCGATCATCGGTCGGAGTGACCAACGAGCCGGAAACGATACCCGCTTACGACGCCATATGATCGCGCCGTCCTCCGAGTCGAGCGCCCGACCCTCGGCCACGGCATCGAGGAGAAGGGACCCCTCTCGCACCGCCTCGGCCCCGTCGGCCCGCGTGTGAAACAGAGTTTCGTGAACGTCGCGTTCCGAGATCTCATGATCGGCATAGCCGAGAAGTTTCGACCCGGCCCGATTCAGCGACGTACATGTGCCGGAGAGGTCGATTCCGAGCACGCCGTCCCCGGTGGCTTCCAAGAGCGCATCGATCTCGCGGCGCGCCCGGACGGCTTCGCGTCGTCGGGATTCCCGCTCGATCGTGAGCGTGCGGTATCGCTGCGCCACCCGCCCGACGATGATCGTCGCGAAGAGCGCGAGTACCGCGAGCAAGAGGGTGAGGCGAGTCTGCCGGCGCAGCTCGCGCGCCATCTGTCGACGCCCGCCTTCTACCTCGGCCTGGATCGTCCGGTCGAGTTCGCGCGTAGCCTGTTGCAACTGGTCATAACCCGCCTGCACCCGGTCATGCGCCCCCTCGTCGGGACCGAGGTCGAAGATCCGCTGGTTCCCGAAGTGCCAATCCATTGCACCGGTATTCAGGCGAGCGACGCGCTCGAACACCTCGATATTGAGATCACCTGCCAGGACGCTCAGCTCCGCGACCACCCCCTGCTCTTCGGCAATGGCCGCGATGTAGGTCTCGCGGTACACGCGATCGCCCGTGAGGAGGAAGCCTTCGATCCGAGCCATCTGGCGAGCCTTCAGGAATCGCAGATTTGAGCTGAGCCGGGCCGCGGGTTCGAGCACGTCGGTTATCCGCGACTGCAGGACGCGGACGCGCTGGCCGTAGTAGGTGGGGACGGCGACCAGCGCGACGAGCAGCGCCGCGACGAACCCCAGGGCCCAAAGCGCTCGTGCAGACGGCGAGACCTCAGGCGTTTCGCGGCGCGCGGAGGCCCCGTCGCTCATCACACTCCCCGGTTACTCCTGGTCGGGATCGAAGTCCTCGTTCCCCTGGTCAAACTCTTCCTCCAGCAAGCGGAAGCTCGCGTTCAGCTCCTCGTCCGTCTCAGTGCCGAAGACACGACCGGCGATGTACTCACCCAGAACAGGCCCCTGCTTGAAAGACTCGGCCTGGCCGCCGCCGGCGAGCCAGACGTTGTCGAAGTCCGGGTGCCGGTCGATGAGGAAGTTGCGGCTGACCGTGCTGCAATAGTGACACGCACGAGTCTCGTTGATCACGTTGTCGGCGAGCGCTGGGAAGAACTTGGCCAGAATCTCTCTCGGACGCGCGTGCCTGTCCTCCGGAACCCAGCGGACGCTGGTGTCCGGGTCGTTGCTTCGAGCTCCTCCGGTGCGGATTCGGAAGCCACGTGAGTCGGTCGGTAGCGCCGGCCATCCCGTGCACCCCGGTACGGAGTAGCTCGGACAGTTGGGATAGCGGTACGACTCGTCTCCGGGCGGCGTCGCGAAATAGTAGACGTGGCCGACCGCTCTCGCCGAGTACCGCTTGCCGAGAAGCTCCGGCAGGAACAGGTGGAACCACGCGCCGGTCGCGTAGACGAAGAGTCCGCCCTCGATCGTTTCACCATTCGCGAGCCGAACATTGTGGACGGTGCGTCCTCTGGAGTCGCCGGGCGCCACCTTCGCGATTCGAATCTATCCCCCTTCCTTTTGGAAGAC
>JADFLD010000277.1 GCA_022564535.1 Gemmatimonadota bacterium | reverse complement strand
GACGATGGCCCAGTATCTCGTGGCCCGCCATTGGGTCGAGGCGGCCGTCGGTTCCGACAAGGCGAGAGGGCACTTCCTGTTCACCACGGATCCCCTGAAAGGCGTACTCCGCCAGATTGGGGAGTCCGAGGACATTCCCATGCTCGCGATACCCGAGAACGTGGGCGGGCGTTTTTCGGTGCTGTCCTCGGTGGGGCTGCTGCCGGCGGCGGTGTGCGGTGTGGACCCGCGGGCACTGCTCGCGGGCGCTGCGGCGATGGAGGAGCGCTGTGCCACGGCTGTTCTGTCGGAGAACCCGGCGGGGCTTCTCGCGACGCTGCTCCATCAGGCCGACCGGGAGCAGGGTCGACCGGTTCACGTGCTCATGCCGTACGCCGACCGACTCCGGCCGCTCGCGCTCTGGTTCCAACAGCTTTGGGCCGAGAGCCTGGGGAAGGCTGTGACACTTGCCGGGGAGGTCGTTCACACCGGCCCGACTCCGCTGGCGGCGCTAGGGGCGACCGACCAGCATTCGCTCCTCCAACTCCTCATGGAGGGACCACACGACAAGGTCGTTCTCTTCATCGAGGTCGAGGATATGGACGCGTCGGTGCCGATTCCCAAGCGGTATCCAGGGATTCCGGCGCTGGCCTACCTCGGGGGGCATTCGCTCGGTGAGCTGCTCCTGGTGGAGCGCGCAGCTACCGCGGAAGCGTTGCGCCGCGCGGGACGCCCGAACGCGACCTTGGTGATGCCCCGGATCGGGCCCGAGGAGCTGGGACAGCTTCTGATGCTGTTCCAGATCGCGACGGTCTTCGGAGGTGCCCTGTACGGCGTCGACCCGCTCGATCAACCGGGGGTCGAGCTGGGCAAGCGGCTCACCTACGGGCTTCTGGGCCGGGAGGGTGCCGAGGTCCCGGAGATTCCGGATTCCGATCCCCGCTGGATTCTGTGAAGGCGTGTCGGAGTGCGTCGGCGCTTGGCGTGGTCCCAGCACTGGTGGTTCACGCGCGTCGCCCGTTACCTTGAAATAGGCCCGCCCGCGCACGCCAACCTGCGGGTCGATTGGAGAAATCGATGAGAAACCACGACGAAGGACCTTACATCGTCATTGAGCGAGAAAGCGGTGGCGGCGTCGGCTCATTCGTCCTCGGGGCGTTGGTCGGGGCTGGACTCGCGCTGCTGTTCGCGCCCAAGACGGGCGCGGAGACTCAGGAGGAGCTCAAGGAACAGGCGCGTAAGCTACGCGGCATCGCGGAGGAGCGTGTTCGCGATGCTCAGCTCCAGCTCGAGGAGCGGCTCGGTGAAGCTCGGGAAGGAGTAGCGTCTCGCTATGATGAGGTCCGTGATGCGGTAAGTGCGGGGCGTGCGGCCGCGGCCGATGCGCGCACCGAGCTGGAGGGAAGACTCGAGCAGTCGAAGTCCGCGTATCGTGCGGGCATGTCCGCTGCACGTGAAGCTGTGGCAGCAGGAGCCGAAGAGTCCGAGGACTGATTCGTAGCCCGTGGTAGAAGCGCAGTCAGGGAAGACCGAAACGGGGGGGCCACCAGGAGGCCCCCCGCGTCATTACGAGCTTGGCCATCGTCTCAGAGAGGCGTTTCGGCGCATGCTGGAGAAGTGCGATGACGACGAGGTTTTCTTCATGGCGGGCGCGATCGCTTTCAACCTCGTGTTGGCGCTCTTCCCGCTTCTCATTCTAGGGATCGGGATCACCGGCTTCGTCCTCGCCCGGTTCGTCGATCCGACGCAGTACGTCTTGGCGCTCGTCACCGACACGCTGCCGCAGGCGGAGGGAGTGGATCTGACACAGGTGGTGGAGTCGCTGACCGAGGGACTCCTCGCCCGAAGGACCGGCTATACGATCGCGGGGTCGGTTTTCTTCCTGTGGGTCGCGACGCGCCTGTCGGCGTCGCTACGCGTTGCCTTGCGCGAGATCTTCGACATCGGCGTCAAGAGGAGCCCGGTCCGCGGCAAGATCTTCGACGTCGTCGCCGTGCTGCTCGGGGGTGTCCTGCTCACGCTGAATCTCGGCGTAACCGTGATCATCGCGGCGGCCGTCGACTATGGGGTGGATGGCGGCCGCGGGTTCCCGATCGCCGAGCGGGTCCTCTGGTACGCGGTCTCGTTCGGGTCGATCTGGACGCTCCTCTTCCTCATGTATCGATATGTGCCGGCGCGTCCGGTCGCGTATCGGACCGCTGTGGTCGCCGCGACGTTCGCCGCGGTCGCCCACGAATCGCTCAAGTTCGGCTTCTCATGGTACGCCATGAATGTCGCGAGCTACAGCTCCACGCTCGGGAATCTCGCGACTGTGGCCGTCCTCTTTTTCTGGATCTATTACGAGGCGCTAGTGTTTATTCTGGGCGGTGAGGTTGCCCAGGTATACACGATGAGAAAGGCAATCCGGGTGGGTGTCGTGAGCTTCGAGGACGACGGGTGAGAGGGGTGGGTCCATGACGAGCCCAAGTGCGCGAAAAGTCGTTGCCCGCAACCGAAAGGCGCGGCACGAATACGAAGTGCTCGAGACGTATGAGGCGGGGATCGAGCTGAAGGGACCCGAGGTAAAGTCGCTGCGTTCGGGCGGGGTCTCGTTTCAGGACGCGTTCGCTCGGGTCGATGGGGGTGAAATCTGGCTCCACAGCCTGCACATCAATCCCTACGAGCAGGCCAACCGGTTCAACGTCGATCCGGTCCGGCCGCGCCGGCTGCTGATGAATCGGAGTGAGATCCGGCGGCTTGCGGTGAAGACGGAGGAAAAGGGCCTCACCCTCGTGCCCCTCGACATCTACTTTTCTCGGGGATATGCGAAGCTCACCTTGGCGGTCGCCCGCGGGAAGAGGCTCTACGACAAACGCGAGGATCTGAAGAGGCGCCAGCAGGACCGGGAGGCCCGCCGGGCCATGGAGGGGCGTTGAAGCGAATTCTTATCGCATGCGGCCTGGTGGTGGCTGCTGCGCTGCCGGCCTCGGCGGCGGGCCAGGGCCGCCCCCGGCTCAGCGTCGAGCGAGCAGGCGGCGCCCGTTCGAGCGTCCAAGTCGAGTTCGACCGAGGGTACGCGGTGGTGCGGCTTTCCCTCCTCGAGGATCTCGGGTGGTCGGTGTCGGAGGAGGAAGGCCTGATCGAAGTCGCGGCGGTCGGAGAGATCGTGATCTCGATGCGAGTGGACTCCCCGTTCTTTCGTTGGGATGGAGTCGTGCTGCAACTGACTGACGCACCGTATCGAGCGGGGGGTCAGACGTTCGTTCCGCTGCAGTTCCTCACGGACTTCCTTCCACGACGACTTCCGGGTCTTTACGACTTCGACGGAGCCCGGTCGCTGTTGAGAGCCGGAGATTTGGCGCTGCTGGGGGACGTGCTCGATGTGGAGGACGTCGCCGCTTCGACGGGCTCCGCCGCGGGGTCTGCGGGCCCGGAAGGCACGGCGGTCGGCGCGGAGTCGCCGCGCGTGGACATGGCGACCACGGCCGAGGAGGTTCGAAGCGCCGGCCCCTCGCCCTATGACGGGCTGCGCGTCGTGGTGATCGACGCGGGTCACGGTGGGGTGGATCCCGGGGCGCTCGGCCCGAGCGGCATCCGTGAGAAGACGGTAGCACTGGGGATCGCGACCCGGTTGGCGGAACTTCTCCGGGAGAGGCCAGGGCTCGA
>JADFLD010000276.1 GCA_022564535.1 Gemmatimonadota bacterium | reverse complement strand
CTGGATGCGGAAGAATGCCAGCACCAGCACGCCCATGAACAGGGCGATGACCAGATACGCACCGACGGCCCTCCGTTGCCGCTCATGAGGAAGGGGAATGGTCATACGTCCCGCCCTAGTCCTGTCATCGCCGCAAGCGCCATCCCGACGGCCGCGGCATACGCGCCGGATACTCCTCCCTGGATCAGGACCTGATCGACGAACGGCTGCCTCACTCCCTCCCCCATCGCGATCCAGTGTATCAAGTCGCGCGTCCATTTGCCGAGCAAGAGATACGATACCAGGAAGAGTCGCGAGTCGCCCACGAAGAGATCCCGCGTCATGGCGCCACCGATCGCGACGAGGGTCATCGCGATGCTGTTCGCCCCGAACGCAAGAACACTGAGCGCGTCCTCGAACAGCCCGAACGCCAAACCCATGGCCGAGGCGCGCCCAACACCGATCTCTCGCGCCGCCAGTAGAAGTGAAACAGTCAGAAGGTCGGGAGCTCCTACGCCGAACGCGAAACCGACGTGGAGGAGGAAGTGGAGAACGAAGAGAATACCGACCAGAAACCAGACCCGAATCCTGACGGGACTACTCACGATCTCCGCCCCTCCCCGCCTCCGGAGCGAGAAGCGAGTCACTCGGCCAGATGGCGGACACGTCGTCCGATGGTCCACGGGTAAGCACGAGCACGTGCGTGGCCGAACCCGCCTCGACCATCGGCTCCATCCAGTAGCTCTTCCGCCAGCCTCCTTCTTCCTCCGCCACACCGCTCACGCGGCCGATCGGAATTCCCCGCGGGAACCCGCCGAGGCCGCTCGTGACGACCGCGGTCCCTTCGTCGACCCGCTGGTTGAAGGCTATGCCGTTCAAGAGGAGGCGATCCTCTTCACGGAATCGCCCTCTCCGATTCTCGACCAAGCCGTACGCGGTGCCGTCGACGAGCATCGCGCTCGCGCGGAACTCCGGATGGCTCCAGTCCATCCCGACGGAGCTCGTGGGTCGGACCTCGCGAATGACCCCGACGAGCCCCTCGGGGCTAATGACCGGCGCACCTCGGCGAACCCCGTCATCGGAACCCACATCGACCAGAAACATGCTCTCCGAGCCCGGCGTTCCCGGCCGCAGAACCGTCGCTGGCAGATACGTGGGGCCAGCCCGTTCCGCTAGACCGAGCAGTTCTCGCAGCGACTGATTCTCGCCCATGAGGACCGAGTGCGTCGACAAGACCGCCGACAACGAGTCGAGTTGGTCCGTCAAGGAGTCGACCTGAACGGCCCGCAGACGTGCTTCGGTGAGGCGGTTCTGCGTCGCGATGAAGGGCCGTAGGACGGTCGCCTGCAGCGTGCTGGACACGCGTTGCTGGTTGGCCTCGGAGAGGTACGACGTGGAGAGGGCGAGAATCAGCACGATCCCCGCGAAGATCACGTCCGGGCGCCGAGCCTCGGTCTCGGGTTCGTTGCCGTACTCGGGCAACTACTGGACCAGGACCGTGCGGTACTTCGCCATGTCGTCGAGAATCCGGCCCGCGCCGCGCACGACACAGGTGAGCGGCTCCTCGTCCACATGGATCGGCAGATTCGTCTCGTGCTGAAGCAGGAGGTCGAGTCCCCGGATCAGGGCCCCACCACCCGTCATCACGATGCCGCGATCCACGATGTCGGACGAAAGCTCCGGGGGCGTGATCTCGAGAGCCCGGCGCACGGCCTCCACGATGGCCTGGATCGGCTCCTGAATGCACTCACGTACCTCTTGGGAGTGCACGAGCACCGTCTTGGGAATACCGGACACGAGGTCGCGGCCCTTCACCTCCATTTCTCGCTCTTCGCCGAAGTCGAATGCGGAGCCAATCTGTATTTTGATGGCCTCGGACGTCGGCTCGCCGATGAGCAGATTGTAGTTCTTGCGAAGGAAGGTGACGATCGCCGCGTCGAGCTCGTCGCCACCGACGCGAATCGAGGTGTTCGACACGATACCGGAAAGCGCGATGACCGCGATTTCCGTCGTGCCTCCACCGATGTCGATCACCATGTTCCCCGTGGGCGTTTCGATGGGAAGACCGACACCGATCGCGGCCGCCATCGGCTCGTCTACCATGTACACCGCCTTGGCACCCGCGGACATCGCGGACGACCGGACCGCACGCCGCTCCAGCTCCGTGATACCCGACGGCACTCCGACGACCACCCTCGGCTTGATGCGGAAGATTCGCTTGGAGGTCACCTGCTTGAGGAAATGCCGGAGCATCATCTCGGTAATATCGACGTCCGCAATCACGCCGTCTTTGAGCGGGCGAATCGCCTCGATGCTCTCTGGAGTCCGGCCCAGCATACGCTTCGCCTCGAGCCCGATTCCCATGATCCTACGGCTTCCCCGGTTCACGGCGACCACGGATGGCTCGTTGAGAACGATGCCTTCACCCTTCACATAGATGAGGGTGTTCGCCGTCCCGAGGTCGACGGCGATGTCGTTGACCGGGATCAAGCGGCCAGAATTGAGCCAGTTCGTGAGTTCACGTAGCAACGTCAGTGCTATCCAGGCGGCGTAAGGTGTTCGGGGATGCCACTTTGGAACAACGGAGCAGCCCGGTGAACATACGTTTACGAGGTGCGCGGTGCCAGTGCCATCTTTGCTTCGGAAGCTCGCGTTTCATTTGCAGGACGATTCGGCGGGCGAGCGTCAGCCCTTCCCCGTACTTCCGAACCCTCCGGTGCCCCGATCCGTGTCGGATAGTCGCTCTACCTCGACCACTTGAGGAGTTTCGAACCGGGCGAAGACCAGCTGGGCGATCCGCTCGCCACGTTCCAGCGTAACGACCTCGGATCCTAGGTTTTGCATGATGACCCGAAGCTCACCACGGTAATCAGGATCGATCGTGCCGGGGCTATTGGGCAGCGTTACACCGTACTTCAGCGCCAGGCCCGACCTCGGCCGGACCTGGCACTCCACCCCTTCTGGAAGCTCCATCAGCAACCCGGTATTCACCAGGCGGATCTCGCCCGGTCGGAGCACGACGGACGCATCTGCCGATCGTACGTCGTAACCAGCGGCGTGTGCGGTCGCCCGCTCCGGGAGCGGAAGATCCGGATTCGAGGGCAGACGCGTGAAGCGCACTTGCAGCGTCACGCCAGTATCGCGTCGATGGAGTCAGAATTCATGTCGAATGCGTCCGCCACGCCCCGACACGTCACGTGCCCGTCGACGATGTTCACCCCGAGGCGGAGCGCAGCGTCGTCACTGCACGCTCTTTGCCATCCCTTGCCTGCGAGCGCAACGGCATACGGAAGCGTCGCGTTGGTCAGCGCCAAGGTGCTCGTGCGTGGCACGCCACCCGGCATGTTCGCGACGGCGTAGTGGATGACACCGTCCACGGTGTAGACCGGATCCCGGTGGGTCGTCGGCTTGATCGTCTCCACGCAGCCACCCTGATCTACGGCCACGTCCACGATGACCGTGCCCGGCCGCATGAGCGGGAGATCTTCCCTGGTTATCAAATTCGGGGCCTTGGCGCCCGGGATGAGCACCGCCCCTATAATCAGGTCCGCGTCCTCGACCTGCTTGCGAATCGCGTATCGTGTGCTGAAGAGGGTGTGCACGTTCGCAGGCATCACGTCGTCGAGGTAGCGCAAGCGCTCGAGGTTGATGTCCATGACCGCGACGCGCGCGCCCATTCCCGCGGCCATCTT
>JADFLD010000011.1 GCA_022564535.1 Gemmatimonadota bacterium | reverse complement strand
AGTCCGGTGAAGCCGAGGCCGGTCACTCGCGTGAAATGTCTGCGGTTCATGGGATGACTCCGTTCCCGCTGGTCCGCCGGTGGCCGAGCGTTGGTCGCGGCAGGAAGGGCGCAACAATAGGGTCGCATGGGTTCGGCCACATCCCCTTGCGCCACAGTTGTGGGATGGCGTAGCGCGCCGGGGTGGCACACCTTCCAGTTCGACGATGAGCAAGAGTGAGAGCGTATAATATGCGATACACAGCGGGATTCCTGATGGCAGTCCTTGCCATTTCTGCCTTCGGCACGTGCACCTTCGAGGAGCGGACGGACCGCGGATCGGTCGAGGTCGTGTCCACGCGCCGACAGATCATCCAGCCGGAGGGTGTGGCTCGCTTGCCGGTCTTTTCGTCCGCCGTGCGCAGCGGTGACTTCATCTTTCTTTCGGGTGCCCTCGGAGCCCTTCCCGGAGTGATGCCGCCGCAGCTCATAGAAGGCGGAATCGAAGCCGAGACGCGCCAAACCATGGAGAACATCATCTCCGTACTCGCCGCCGCGGACGCGACGCTCGAAGACGTGATCAAGTGTACCGTGTTCCTATCCGACATCGACGACTACGCGGCGATGAACGCCGTATACGTCGAGTACTTCCCTTCCGATCCGCCCGCGCGGTCGGCGCTGGCGGCGAGTGGCCTCGCGTTGGGCGCGCTCGTCGAGATCGAGTGCATCGCCGCGGTGCCGGAGGGGGGATAGGAGGCCGCTTCAGCCGAGCGGGCGCCCCCCATCGACCGGAATCACGACGCCGGTCACGAAGGTGAGATGGGTCACCGCGGCGAGTACGGCGTTGGCGATGTCTTCCGGAGTGGCGATTCGTCCCAGAGGCGTATCGTCGGCCGTCTGCCGGCGCGCTTCCGGGCTCCACCCCTTCGTGAACTGCGTGTCCACGAGTCCTGGCGCGACCGAGAGAACGCGCACCTCCGGGGCGAGCGCACGGGCGAGAGACATCGTCATGTTGTCCAGGGCGGCCTTCGAGGCGCAGTAAGCCACGTTGCTCCCGTTCGCCATCTGTGCGGCGAGTGACGAGATGTTCACGATGACGCCTCCGTCACCAGCCTGCAGGAGCGTTCGGAACGAGCGCACCGTGGCAAACGCCCCGCGCACGTTCGTGCGAAACACCATGTCGAAGAGTTCATCGTCGAGCTCATCGAGGTCGGCGTGGGGGATGACCCGAGTCATCGCGGCGTTGTTCACGAGAACGTCGAGCCGCCCTTCGACCTCCGCCACGGAGGAGGCCGCGGCGTCGAGGGCGGCCGAGTCCACGGCGGACGCCTGAATCACACGATGCCCTTTCCCGGAGAGAGAGGAACGCGTGGTCTCCGCTTGCCCGGCGCTGTCCCGGTGCGTGATCACGACCCGCGCGCCGGCTCGAGCGAACGACCGTGCGATGGCCGCTCCGATTCCTCGGCTGCCGCCCGTTACCAACGCGACCTTTCCCTTCATTTCGCTCATCGATTTGCTCCTCGGCCTCCTGCAGCCCGGCAACCTGTCGCCGCTCCTCTCGTATTCATTACCTTGGAAGTGCGGTCGCCTTCCAAGCGTGGCGTGGCCACTCGTGGTCGCGGCGGGTGATGGACGGGGAAGTGATGACGATGAAGAAGACGCTAGCGACGCGGCGGAGCCTGATGTTCACACGCTGCCTATTCTGCCACAAGCCGTTTCCGGAGAACGGCCAGCTCGTGCACATGTCACGAGGGCGCAGGATCGCCTACGACCCGAGCAACGGTCGACTCTGGGCGGTGTGCGAGGGTTGCCACCGCTGGAACCTGGCCCCCATCGAGGAGCGTGAGGGCGCGCTCTACGAGCTCGAGCGGCTGGCCCGGGACCACGGACGCCCGATGGGGCATACCGCCAATATCGCGCTCATACATGTGGGCCCGCTTACCCTCGTGCGCGTCGGCGACGCCAGCCTCGTGGAGCAGGCGTGGTGGCGGTACGGAAGAGAACTGAGAAAGCGGAAAACCTCGTTCGAAAGCAAACGCTCCAAGGTGACGGCGTACACGTTCGGCGCCATGCAGTACGTCGGAGAGATGGTCGGATTCTTCGATGGGGACTTCGTGATCGACTGGAAGGACACCCCGGTGGCGGATATATTGCGCTGGCGCCGGTTCGGCTGGGCCGCCTGGCACGGTCGCGAGACGTGTCCGAACTGCCAGAGCACGCTTCGTGCCTTGCGGTACGACCTGGGCTGGTGGGTCTACCCCCTCGAGGGAGAGGACGGGCGCCTCGGCGTCGGCATTCCCTGTCAGCGGTGCGACCCTTGGACGCCCGACAAGGTCTATGAGCTGCATGGCGACGTCGCCGAGAACGTGCTCCGCCGCCTTCTGGCTTATCAGAACATCGGTGGGGCCAGCGAGCGGAGGATCGCCGATGCCGCGAAGGCGATCGAGGCCTCGGGGTCCGCGGGTGAATTCGCCCTGGGTGTGACGAAGAACCGCGAGTCGTTGTGGAAGATGGGTGCGACGGGCACGATCGGGCTCGAGATCGCCCTGAATGAATCGGTCGAGAAGCGGATGCTGGACCTCGAAGTGCGCGCGCTCGAGTTCATCTGGAAGCGGGAAGAGGAGATCGCGCGGATCATCGATCAAGAGCTCACGCCCAGGCGGATGCTCGAGGCTCATCTGCGGCGTCTCCCGATCAAGCTTCGGCCCCGGATAGGACGCCTCGTGGAGGAGGCCGAAGGGAGCTGAGCCCGGCTTTTGGGCTGGGCCAAACTCCGATCTCCGTCTTCATCGTCGGGTCGCGTAGCGAAACCGGCTCGCGGCCCTAGTTTGTCCCGATCGTTACTTCCATCAGGACAAGCGCCGTGTCTGACGACCTTTCGCGCCGGGACTTCGTCTCGACGTCATCGAAGCTCGCCCTCGGGGGCATGATCGTACCTCGCCATGTGGTCGGAGGGCGCGGCTACAGGGCGCCGAGCGACACGCTCAACGTGGCGATCGTCGGGGCCGGAGGGATGGGCGCCGAGAACGCGCAGCACCTCGGTTCGGAGAACATCGTGGCCGTCTGTGACCTGGATCATGCGCTCGTCCTCGACAAGGTCCGGGAGCGCATGACCGACGGGGACGGGAATCCCCGGGAGGAGGGCGTGCGCTGGGCCGAGCAATACGAACGGGCCGCGAAGTACACTCACTTCGAGGACATGCTGGACCGGCAGTCGGACATCGACGCGGTCGTGATCGCGACGCCGGACCACACGCACGCAGTGATCGCGGCTGCCGCGATGAGGGCCGGCAAGCACGTCTACGTGCAGAAGCCTCTGACCTACTCGGTGCATGAAGCCCGCGCGCTCCAGGCGCTCGCAAAGAGCACGGGCGTCGTGACGCAGATGGGAAATCAGGGGCACTCGTCGGACGAGGCGCGACTCATCAACGAGTGGGTGCAGGCCGGAGTGATCGGCAATGTCCGTGAGGTCCACGTCTGGACCAACCGGCCGATCTGGGCGCAGGGGCTCCTTCGACCGGCTCCGATGGGTGACGACTTCGACCCGATGTCCCCGGATCGGTCGTGGTGGCCAGGGTCGGTTTCCGAAGCACAGGCATCGGGCCTTTGGGCCGACTTCCCGGTGCCCGAGGAGTTTGACTGGGATCTCTACTTGGGCCCGTGCGCCCGCGAGGTGAAGTACCATCCGATCTACCACCCCTTCCACTGGCGCGGTTGGGTAGACTTCGGCGTGGGCGCGCTGGGGGACATGGGCGCGCATCTCATGGACCACCCGTTCTGGGCGCTCGATCTCGGCTATCCGACGTCGGTGGAGACCACGTCGACGCCGTGGGGTGGCCCGTCCGACGACCCTGTCTCGTATCCGATGGCGATGACGGTCCACTACGAGTTCCCGCGACGCGGACTGATGCCGCCCGTGACACTGCACTGGTACGACGGCGGACTCATGCCGAAGCGTCCGGACGGCTTGCCGGCGCACGTCGAGCTCGAGCGAGGGGGTGGGGTGATCTTCGTCGGCGAGCGCGGCCTGCTCTTGCACGAAACGTACGGAGAGAATCCTCGGCTCTTCCCCGAGGAGCTCCACGAGGAGGCCGC
This sequence comes from Gemmatimonadota bacterium, assembly GCA_022564535.1. The sequence goes on along the minus strand of JADFLD010000011.1, from coordinate 9,670 downwards.
GACGGTGTCGCAGACCTACGCCCGTATCGAGGACAGTCACGAAATGAACTGGGCGAACGCCTGCAGAGGAATCGGCGAGGCGACGAGCCCGTTTTCGTACTCGGCGCCCCTCACCGAGGTCATGCTGCTCGGTCTCGTCGCGCTGCGGGCCGGCCAGGGCTTCAAGATCGAATACGACGCGGCGAACATGCGCGTCACGAATTCCGAAGAGGCCAACCGGTCGCTGACCCGAGAGTACCGAACCGGATGGTCGCTTTGATCGGCGCGTCCATGGGGCGTGCGACGCGTCGGGTGTGCTCAGGCTTGATGGCCCTCCTCGTGCTGGTCGGGTGCGCGGGTGCCCAGGAGCAGACGGATGAAGCTCGGTCGGTGACTTCGGACACCGCACTGAACGTGCTCACCGACGCCGAGCGTGCAGCCGGCTGGGCGTTGCTCTTCGACGGCCACTCACTCGACGGCTGGCGGTTTTACGACCGCGATGAGACCCCCGAAGGATGGGCGGCGCAGGACGGCCTGCTGGTTCGCGTGGGCAGTGGTGGCGACATCATCACCGACCGCGAGTTCACGGACTTCGAGCTGACCCTGGAGTGGCGGGTCGGCGAGGCCGGCAACAGCGGAGTCTTCTACCGTGCCGCCAAAGGGGAGGAGCGGATCTACCATAGCGCCCCCGAGATGCAGATTCTCGACGACGCGGGCCATCTGGACGGACAGAGCCCGTTCACGAGCGCGGGGTCGACCTATGGTCTGCACGCAGTGCCTCGCGGCGTGGTTCACGCGGCCGGTGCGTGGAACCGATCCCGCGTCGTGGTCGAGGGCACACACGTCGAGCACTGGCTCAATGGCACTCGAGTGGTCGAGTACGACTTCGGTAGTCCGGAGTGGGAAGGGCTGGTGGCCGACAGCAAGTTTGCCGCGTGGCCGGAGTATGGACGGGCCGTCCGTGGGCACATCGGGCTACAGGATCACGGCGACGTCGTGTGGTATCGGAACATCAAGATTCGCGAGATCGGACGATGAACCGGCGCACGTTCCTCGCCGCTGCACCGGCGGCTGCCATCGCGTCGAAGGAGGCGCTTTCGGCGAGTCTGACTCCTCGTTCGGTCGACGTATACGGTGTCCAACTGTATACACTGCGTGAGGAGCTGGCTGCGGATTTGGATCGCACGCTCGCGTTGGTGGCAGAGATCGGATACCGCGAGGTCGAGTTCGCCGGACTGTACGGGAGGACGCCCCGGGAGATGCGCGCGATACTCGACGGCCTCGGGCTGCGCGCGGCTTCGAGTCACCACGGCGTCAATGAGGTTCGGGAGTCCTGGGGCCGGGCGCTGGAGAGTGCGCAGGAGCTTGGCCAGAGCCTGATTGTCGTGCCGGGGATTCCGGGGAGCGAACGAAGCTCCGAGGGACTGAGGCGGATCGCCGACGACTTCACGCGCGCGGGGCACGCGGCGGTCGAGGCCGGGCTGCGCTTCGGGTATCACAACCACAGTTGGGAGTTCGAGCCCCTTCCCGATGGAACTATTCCGATGGATTTCCTGCTGGAGCGTACCGACGCCGACGTCGTCGACTGGCAGATGGACATCTTCTGGACGGTCGACGGAGGAGCGGACCCGGCGGCGTACATGGAGCGAGCCGCAGGGCGGATTTCGAGCATCCACCTCAAGGATCGGACCGCCGCGGGTGCCATGGTCGACGTCGGTGACGGAGTCATCGACTTCGCACCGCTCATCGCTTTGGCGGAGCGCCAGGGTCTGAGGCACGCCTTCGTCGAACACGATCAGCCGTCCGACGCCATCGACAGCATCCGGCGCAGCCTTCGCCATCTGAAGTCGATCTCGGAGAGACCATGAGGCGGAAGGCCCAGCAGGAATACGACGTCATCGTCGTAGGGTCCGGGGCTGCGGGTGGCATGTGCGCGTATGTGCTCGCGTGTTCCGGCGTGCGCGTGCTCATGCTTGAGGCGGGTCGCGACTACGACCCCGTGACCGAGACGCCGATGTTCCAGCTTCCCAAGGACGCGCCCTTGAGGGGCGCGGGCACGCGTGAGAAGCCATTTGGGTTCTACGACGCCACGGTGGACGGCGGGTGGCAGGTGCCCGGCGAGCCTTACTCGAGTGCCGAGGGCACCGAATTCAGGTGGTGGCGTGCACGCATGCTCGGTGGGCGGACGAATCATTGGGGGCGTATCTCGCTGCGCATGGGGCCGTACGACTACATGCCCTATTCCCGCGACGGGCTCGGCTTCGACTGGCCGATGTCGTACGAGGACGTCGAGCCGTATTACGACAAGACCGAGATGCTCATCGGCGTGTACGGCTCGAACGAGGGGCTGGAGAACACGCCGAGCTCCTCAGCCGGCGTGCTTCAACCACCACCCGCAGCACGGGCTGAGGAGCTTCTGACCCAGAAGGTCTGCCGCGGGCTGGACATCCCTGTCATTCCTGCGCACCTGGCGATCATGACGCAGCGGCAGGACGCCGACCGGCTCGCGCGGGTGCTGTGGCCGAACAATCCGCGAGCGCAGCAGGTGACGGCGACTTCGATGCGGTCGCGGGCCGCCTGCTTCTTCGCCACGCCATGCGGTCGTGGCTGCTCGATCAAAGCGAATTTCCAGTCGCCCACGGTGCTGTTGCCACCTGCTGTCGCGACGGGCAACCTCGACATCCTCACAGACGCCATGGTCCGAGAGGTCACCATCGACTCTTCTGGGCGCGCCACAGGGGTGCACTACATCGACAAGCGCACGCGACTGGACGAACACGTCAGCGCGCGGGTCGTGGTGGTGGCCGCGAGCGCCCTCGAGTCAGCGCGTATATTGCTGAACTCGAAGAGCAATCTCTTTCCGGACGGGGTCGGCAACGGGAGTGGGCTCGTAGGCAAGTATGTCATGGACACGGTCGGCGCCGGCGTCTACGGACAGATCCCGATGCTCGAGAACATGCCGCCCCACAACGCGGACGGCGCCTCGGCGATGCACCTGTACACGCCGTGGTGGTTGTACCAGGAGCAGGCTCGTGGCCGTCTCGACTTCGCTCGTGGATATCACGTCGAATTCGGCGGAGGGCGAAGGATGCCTGGCTTCGGGGCGTTCAGCGGCATCGAACCGCTGACCGAAGGCTCCTACGGGCAGCAGTTCAAGGACGACTGCCGCCGGTACTACGGCTCGTTCCTCGGCTTCGACGGACGGGGAGAGATGATCCCGAACGAGGACTCCTTTTGCGAGGTCAATCCGGACGAGGTCGATCAGTGGGGCATACCCACGCTACGCTTCCACTGGAAGTGGTCGGAGCACGAGCTGAACCAGGCGCGCCACATGCAGCACACCTTCGCCGGGATCATCGACGAGATGGGCGGACGGGTTCTGAGCACAGTTCAGGCCGACGGCGCCGACGCGATCGCACGACCGGGTCAGATCATCCACGAGGTGGGTGGTGTGATCATGGGTGACGACCCGTCCCGGTCCGTGCTGAACCAGTTCTGCCAGTCGTGGGAGGTCGACAACCTCTTCGTGACCGACGGCGGTTGTTTCGTGTCGAACGCGGACAAGAACCCGACGCTCTCGATCATGGCGATCGCGTGGAGGGCCTCCGACCACATCGTAGAGCAACTCACATCGAGGAGCATCGGATGAGCGACGAGGCCGGCGGCTTCCTGCCTATGGACAGGAGGCAGGCGCTCAAGGTCATGGCGATCGTGGCCGCGGCGCCGACGCTGTCGACGTGCGGGCCGGATGAGGGAACCGGGGACGTTGCAACGGCCCCGCTCCCCATGAGCAATCCCAAGGCTGCCGGGACCGCGTGGGATCCCGATCTCGTCGCTCCGTCGATCCCCTGGGAGCGGAAGCTCACGGTGGACGAGCTAGAGTCGCTCGCGGTGCTTTGCGACGTGATCATCCCGGCCGACGATCGGTCCCTCTCGGCGAGCCAGGTCGGCGCGCACGACTTCATCGACGAATGGGTGAGCGCGCCGTACGAAGGGAACGAACGCGACTTGGTCGTGGTGCGCGGTGGACTCGCGTGGATGGATCGTGAGGCGGCCCGGCGGTTCGGTGACGGACGGCGTTTCCGCGACCTCACGGCCGAGCAGCACCGCTCGATCTGTGACGACATCTGCTTTCTGCCCCACGCCGCAGAGGGCTACGAGGCGGCCGCCGGGTTCTTCGACAAGGTCCGGGATCTGACGTCGACCGCGTTTTGGACGACGAACGTCGGAATGCAGGACCTTCGCTACGTCGGCAACGTGCCGCTTCCGCGCTGGGATCCCCCACCCGCCGAAGTACTTCGCCACATTGGCAGCGAATGAGGATTCGCTTTGGGATGGTCGGCGGCGGACCCGGTGCCTTCATAGGGCCCGTCCACCGCATGGCGGCTGCGCTGGACGGAGAGTACGAGCTCGTCGCGGGCGCCTTTTCGGCGGATCCGGAAAAGTCGAGGGAGACGGGGCGTGCGCTCGGCCTCGATGCGGCCCGCATCTACGGCTCGTACGAGGCGATGGCGGCGGAAGAGGCGGCGCGGCCCGCGAAGGAGCGCATCGAGATCGTGACGATCGTCACGCCCAACCACTTGCATCACCCGGTCGCCAAGACGTTTCTCGAGCGGGGCATCCACGTGGTGTGCGACAAGCCTCTGGCGACGACGATAGAGGACGCCGAGGAGCTTTGCCGGATCGCGAAGGAGCGCGATCTCATCTTCGCCGTGACGTACAACTACACCGGCTACCCGATGGTGAAGGAGGCCCGTGACCGCGTACGGACCGGCGATCTGGGCACGCTGCGCAAGGTCGTGGTCGAGTACTCGCAAGGCTGGCTCTCGACGCTTCTCGAGGCGGAGGGCCAGAAGCAGGCAGAGTGGCGCGGCGATCCCGAGCGGGCAGGAATATCTTCGGCGCTCGCGGACATCGGGTCGCACGCGTACGACATCGTCCGTTACGTCACGGGGCTCGGAATACGGCGACTCTTCGCGGATCTCGGAACGGTCGTCGACGGACGCCGAATGGAGGACGACGCCACCGTCCTGCTCGACCTCGACGGTGGGGTGCGCGGGCTACTCTTCGCCTCACAGATCGCGACCGGCGAGCGTAACCACCTGCGGTTGCGTGTCTACGGAAGCGAGGGCGCTCTGGACTGGTCACAGGAGAATCCGAACCGGCTGAGGCTCGTCGCCGTGGATGGCTCCGAGCGGATCCTGTACCCCGGGGCGGGCACGCGTTCCGAGGCCGCCCGGTCACACACGCGACTCCCGAGTGGCCATCCAGAAGGTTTTATAGAGGCGTTTGCCAACGTGTATCGGAACGTCGCATCGGCTGTGCGGAGCGCCGGAGACGAGGCGAGGGGGCCTCGAGCGGACTTCCCGACCGTGCAGGACGGGGCTCATGGCGTGCACTTCATTCACCACGCGGTCGATAGCCATGCGGCAGGGCGCTGGATCGACGCCGCGTATTCACCTCCAGGCTGATCGCTCATGAGCCGACCCGTCACACTCTTCACCGGCCAGTGGGCCGACCTCCCCCTGACCCTCCTCGCCGAAAAAGCAGCGGCCTGGGGCTACGACGGTCTCGAGCTGGCGTGCTGGGGCGATCATTTCGACGTCGAGCGCGCGGCGGAGGACCCGGACTATTGCGTGGCTCACCGTGAGTTGCTCGGCTCCCATGGGCTCGACGTGTATGCGATCAGCAATCACCTCGTGGGTCAGGCCGTGTGCGACAACATCGACGAGCGCCACGAGTCCATCCTGCCCGCTCGCGTCTGGGGGGACGGAGACCCACAGGGTGTGCGTGAACGCGCCGCCGAGGAGATGAAGCAGACCGCGCGGGCCGCGGCCAATTTCGGCGTGTCGGTCGTCAACGGCTTCACGGGAAGCTCCATCTGGCACCTTCTCTACGCGTTCCCCCCCGTCTCCGAGGAGACGCTTGCGGCGGGCTACTCCGACTTCGCCGCACGCTGGAACCCGATTCTGGATGTCTTCGACGAGGTCGGCGTCCGCTTCGCCTTGGAGGTTCATCCCACAGAGATCGCGTTCGATAGCGTGACCGCGGAGCGGGCGCTCGACGCTCTCGAGCATCGAGCGGCGTTCGGCTTCAACTACGATCCGAGTCACCTCGCGTATCAGGGTGTCGACTGCGTGGAGTTCATCACGCGGTTCGGGGCGCACATCTATCACGTGCACATGAAGGACGTGTGGTGGTCGGACCGGCCGATGCCGTCGGGTGTGTTCGGCGGCCACCTTCCGTTCGGTCACGAGGATCGATACTGGGACTTCCGATCGTTGGGGCGGGGGTACGTTCCCTTCGAGGACGTGATTCGCGCCCTGAACCGCGTGGGCTACGAGGGGCCGCTTTCGGTCGAGTGGGAGGACTCCGGCATGGACCGCGAGCACGGTGCCGCAGAGGCGTGCTCGTTCGTCCGCGACCTCGACTTCCCGACTTCGGGAACCGCGTTCGACGAGGCGTTTTCAGAGGGGTAGACGTCGGCCGCTGTGCCCGAAGGTCCCCTGGCGCGTTTGCGGTCTCGGTTCGACTATCTCCGTCGATTATCGCACGAAACCACGGAGAAGGATCCATCATGCTGCGACGCATCTCGCTGGGCGGTCTAGCCTTCGCATTCTTCATGGCCGCACCCCTCGAAGGCCAGGACGTGGTCACGCTTAGCGAGGAGTGGCTCGAGGACCTTCGCTGGCGTCCGATCGGACCGGCCAACATGTCGGGCCGCGTGACCGACGTCGAAGGAGTGCCGAGCCCCTCGAAGACGTTCTACGTAGCTGCAGCGGCCGGCGGAATCTGGAAGACGACCAACAACGGCACCACGTTCCGCCCGATCTTCGAGAGCGAACGCGTCGTGTCGATGGGCGACATCGCGATCGCGCCGAGCGACCCCAACCAGATATGGGCCGGAACCGGCGAAGAGGACTCCAGAAACTCCATTTCGCCCGGTGGCGGCATCTACAAATCCATGGATGGCGGAATGACGTGGGAGCTCAAGGGGCTGGAGGCGACCGAGCACATCGGAAGGATCGCCGTGCATCCGACGAACCCCGATATCGTCTGGGTCGCGGCTTTGGGTGCCCTGTGGCGATCGAATCCTGAGCGCGGGCTGTACAAGACCGTCGACGGTGGTGACACGTGGACGCTGGTGAACTTCGTGAGCGACCGGGCCGGATTCCTCGACGTGAAGATCCACCCGCGAAATCCCGACATCCTCTTCGCGACGAGCTGGGAGCGTGAGCGTGGGCCGTACTACCTGCAGAGCGGTGGCCCCGGCAGTGCGCTCTGGAAGAGTACCGATGGTGGGGACAACTGGGAGAAGGTGGAGGGCGGCGGGCTTCCGGAGACCGAGCTCGGCAAGATGAACGTCGCCTTCGCACCCAGCTATCCACGGGTCATGTACCTGATGGTCGAGGCCGCCGCCCCGGAGGACTCGGACGAGGACAACCTGAACGGCCTCTACCGGTCCGACGACAGTGGGGAAACGTGGGAGCGGATGAACAGCTACAACTCTCGCCCGTTCTACTACTCGGAGGTCGCCGTCGACCCTTCCGACCCGGACCGCGTCTACTTCTCCTCTCTGCGCTTTTCCGAGGATGGGGGAAAGACGATGCGCAACATGGCGCAGGGCGTCCACGTCGACTTCCACGCGATCTGGATCGACCCGAACGACTCCGAGCGCATCGTGCTCGGAAACGATGGCGGAATCGCCATCAGCTACGACCGCGGCGGGAATTTCCTTTTCCCGAACATCTTCCCCATCGGCCAGTTCTACGCCATTAGCTACGACATGGATACGCCGTACCGGGTATGTGGCGGGTTGCAGGACAACTACACGTGGTGCGGGCCGAGCCGGAAGTCGAGCGGCGGCATCACGAGCCACGACTGGTTCCGCATCAGCGGAGGGGACGGCTTCGTATCGCAGCAGGATCCGCGTGACCCGAACATCATCTACTCCGAGTCGCAGGGCGGCAACATGGGGCGCTCGAACTACGCGACAGGTGAGCGGACCGCGTTCGAGCGGCCGAATTGGCGGGACTCGTATCGGGTGACTCAGGACTCCATCGCGATGCTCTGGCCCGACAGTACCCTTCCAATGCCGAGCGAGCACACCGTTCGCATCGCGGAGCTCCAGGCCAGGGCGACGGCCGATTCCACGAGCCAGCAGCTCCGCTACAACTGGAACACGCCCTACTTCCTGTCCCCTCACAATCCGGACGTCGTGTACGCGGCCGCGAACCGCGTCATGAAGTCGGATTGGCGGGGTGACGATCTGTATGTCATCTCACCCGACCTCACGCGAGCCGACGCGGAGGCGATCGAGATCAGCACGACGACGACGGGCGGGATCACGCCGGACGTGACGGGTGCCGAGACGTTCGCGACGATCGTCTCGTTGGCCGAGTCGCCGCTCCAAGCGGGGTTGCTCTACGCGGGCACGGACGACGGGAATCTGTGGGTGTCGTCCGACGACGGTGGCGAGTGGGAGGAACTCACGTCTCATACGTCGGGCCTCGTTCCGGACGGGACTTATGTGAGCCGGATCGAGCCGTCGAAGCACTCCGCCGATCGCGTCTACGTGACCTATGACAACCATCGCCGCGGTGACTTCACGCCCTACGTGCTGGTCAGTGACGACGGCGGCGACAGCTTTCGTTCGATCGCCAGCAATCTGCCGACCGGCAAGCCCGACTTCGCGCACGTGGTCCGTGAGGACGGCGTCAACCCGAACCTGCTCTTCGTCGGGACGGACGTCGGGTTGTACGTGACGCTCGACCGTGGGGCGTCTTGGCAGCGCTTCATGACCGGCTTCCCCACGGTGCCCGTACACGACCTGCAGATCCACCCGCGTGACGGAGAGCTCATCGCGGGGACGCACGGTCGCTCCATCTGGATCGTCGACATCAAGCCGCTCCAGCAGTACACGCCCGACGTGGTCGCTTCGGCCGCGCACCTCTTCGAGCCGGCGCCGGCGTATCAGTTCGGCACCTCGCCGACGGGAGGCGAGTTCACGGCCCAGCACTACTTCCAAGTACCGAGCCCGCCGTATGGCGCCGAGTTCAGGTATTGGCTCGGAGAGGAAGTCGACGATTCCACGGAGATCGTCGTCGAGGACGCCGAGGGCAACGAGATGTGGTCCACCCGCGGCGCGACCACGGTCGGAATGCACACCGCGACGTGGAACCTGCGCGGCCAGCTCATTCGACTCGAGCGGTCTCCGTCCGAGGTGCGCGACAGCATCGCGATCGAGCGTCGCCTCGAAGTGGTCGTCGACTCGCTCATCGACGCCGACGAGGATCGCGACGAAGTGGAAGAAGCCTGGAAATGGGTAGACTCCATTACTGAGGCGTGGGCGATGGACAATGATGCGCCGAAACCGTATCAGGCCGGAACCTGGGGACCCGTTGCCTCGGTGGCGATGATTACCCGTGATGGTCGTTCCTGGAATGAGTTTGAGTAATATCTGCGCTTATCCTTTATGGTTATTTTACCGGTAACATGATCTTGCGCAGATTGTAGAACAATTTTTACACTTTCAGGCCTCGTGCGGATTCACCCACGAGGCTTTTTTTATTACACTGACTGAAACGTTTTTGCCCTATGAGCTCCGGTTACAGGCGTTTCAGTCATAAATCCTCTGAATGAAACGCGTTGTGAATCATCCTGCTCTGACAACTCAATTTCAGGAGCCTTT
>JADFLD010000275.1 GCA_022564535.1 Gemmatimonadota bacterium | reverse complement strand
CGAAACCATCTGGTTGTGGGAAAAGATCTGGCCTGGCAGAAGCTGACCGATCCGTTGTGAAGCGCTCCATTGGGCGGAGAGGGCTGGGTAAAGGCTCTCGCCCAATGGTAACGCTTATGGGACCTGTCCGATGTCATGTCGATCGACTGATCCTGATCGAAGGCTCTGACGAGGCCTGATCGGGGCCAGTCGGCATCAACGAAGCAGCGCACCAAACTGAGCGGTGGCGTTGGCCTCGATTTCCTGCGCAAGGCGGTCGTGCGCTCTCTCGATGGCCTCGGCCTCGGCCTTCATATAGCCTGCGTCACCAACCCGTAGGCGTCCTGTTCCAAAACTCAGCCGAGCGTGAATCGGTGAGCTGGCAGGGGTTAGCGTTAGCGCGGCCTGAGCCAGGTCATGCCCGGTCGACGTGGCGAGTTTTGGACCCGTCCTGCTGCTGAGCGCGATCGGGAGATACGAGGAGCACTGTCATCTGAGCTCGTTCCCACGAGGGACTGGAGAACCGGCCCGATCGGGGGCGTTCCAAAACCCTCCGCAGGTGTGGTTCTGCGGCGCGAGCGACTGGGCGGTTTGCTCAGTCACCACTACCGAGACGCGGCTTGATCCATCGTTCGGGTTTTGGAACAGGACGGCATCGGCAATCGCCCAATCGAAGGCGTTCCAAAACGCTCCGACGGTGTGGTTCTGCGGTGCGAGCGACTGGGCAGTTTACTCAGCCACTACGGCCGCGATGCAGCTTGAATCCCTCGGTCGAGTTTTGGAACAGGACGAGGCAGGATCGAACTGTCGACCTCCTGCTTGCAAATCAGGCGGTCGGGAGAGTACTCGCTGCCGACCAAAGCCATACACGGCATTGAGCGTCTCGCCGACCCGTCATCTGCAGCGCCTCTGCTCAAGCGCTACCGGCTTGTGCTGAAGGAAAGTCGACCCTTGGCCCGACGCATCATCGAGTGCGCAGAAAAAGTTGACAAGTCGGCCTGGGCCGTTTTTATCAAAGACCCCGATAATATCCGCGGGGAATTTCAACATCTATTGAGCGAAAAGCACCGAGGAGTAGAAGACGGCTTCGTGCCGTGCTCTTGGTGCTTCTAGCCCGGCCCTTATGGTCTTGAATGCGACTCACGTAGGCCGGGTGGGCCTGCGTCTCTGAGATCAAAGAAATAGGATCCCGATCCACCGGTAGACGTTACTGATCGCGGCGATCGCGTTCGTGCTCACGACGACGAATGCTGAAGCTCTACCGACGGTCCATCAATATCGGGACTTTCCAGCGTCGGGTCGCCCCGGATACGTAGTCGGGTGGTACGGCGGATTCATGTCTCCTGTCCGCGGCGAGTTCCGACGGAGTACGAAGAGCCTTGGCACTCCTCCTCGTATCCGCCATAGTATGGGAACCATAACTATGGCATACATATGATCAAGGTCACGTTCACCCTCGACGAAGGCAGCGTCTCGTACCTCAAGCGGATGTCCGATCGACTCGGCGTGTCGAAGAGCATGGTCGTCCGCGAGGCGCTCCATCTCTACGGCGAGCACCTTTCTCGACTCTCTGAAGAGGAACGTGATCGGCTTCTCGAGGTCTTCGACGCCGTGACAACAGAGATCCCAGATCGTCCGCGAAAGGAGGTCGAGCGGGAGCTCAGCGAGAGCCGAGCCGCCCGCCTCGGGGGACGACGAATCTCATACACCGACGGCTCCGGATGATCTTCCTCGACACGTCGGTTCTCATCGAAGCCCTCGGCGCGGGGGGCAGTATGCGGGGAGAGTTACGCAAGGCCATCGCTCGAGGCGAGCGCATGGCTGGGCCCTCGCTCGTTCTCTACGAATGGCTTCGGGGCCCTCGCCTTCCTGCAGAGCTCGCTGCACAGGAGGCACTCTTCCCGTCGGACGAGGCCCCTGTGTTCGGCCCGGAGGAGGCTCAGATCGCAGCCGACCTCTACCGGGTCGTCGGTCGAGCACGTGGACGAGAGATCGATCTTGCGATCGCGGCATGCGCCATCTCATGGGACGCGACGCTGTGGACCCTGAATGCGAGGGACTTCGACGGTATCGAGGCGTTGGCGGTGAGAGAGGGCTGAGCTACCCCGCCGAGCGCACAGGGCTCATGCAATGAACCCCGTTCACTCCTCGTCCGTCTCGGCCAAATCCGACTTCTTCTCGAACAACGACTCTGGGTTCGAAAGATCCGCGGTCGCGGCCCCCAGGATTCCCGTCACGTTCGAGGTATTGAAGGTTCATTTCGCTGTTCGCAGCCGCTCTGTTTCGCCGCCCCCTCAGCCACCTGCACCGCACACGTCCCCGCGTCGTGCAGCGGAGTCGGGACGCCGACCTCCCGACCCATACGGGAAATCGCCCCGCCGAGATCGTCCATCTCGGTCCGTCCTCCGCGATTGAGGTCGTGAATGACGCTCGGGAAGAAGTCGTCGGGGAAGCGGTCCAGCGTCGCATCGATCCGGTCTTCGGCGTCCCCCGGAATCGCAACGCCCACAGAGCGACCGACCGCCATCACCTCGGCGATCGCCCGACGCTGGAGGTCGGCCCCAAACTCGTGGCTGCGCACCGAACCCATCCGTCGTCCACCGATCGCGCACAGCACCGAGAGGGAGCATACGACCGCCATCTTCTCCCACAATTCGACACGGATGTCGGTGGCCACGGGGACGTCGACGAGCGTGTCGGCGAAGGCGGACCGGACGAGATCTGTGGACGCCGCGCTCGCCCGCTCCGATCCACCCACCACGATCCTCTGGTGCGCCGCGCGCCTCTCGACGAGCCCCGGCTCCAGTCGAAACGCCGTCATATACGCGACTCCGTCGAGGAGTCGGTCGGCGGCGACCCCGCTCGTGACGAGCCGGTCACTGGCTGAGACGCCGTTGAGCAGCGAAACCACGACCGAGCCCCGCTCGGCCAGGTGCACAAGCTGCGGGGCGACCTCGTCGAGTGAATACGTCTTCACGGTCACGAATGCGAGATCCGCCTCCTGAACGTCGTACGCCGAAGCCACACACGTCGGGTGAACCGTGAAGTCGCCCGCGTGGCTGAGAACGCGGAGACCCTCCGCCTCGATGGCCGCAGCATGGTCGCCACGAGCCACCAGGATGACGTCGTGTCCCGCACGGGCGAGCACCGCCCCAACGTAGCTTCCGAGACCGCCAGCCCCCACGATCACGGCCTTCACGCGTCGGTCACACAGCCCTCGGAGGCCGATGATACCGTGCGAACGTACTTGAGCAGGACGCCGTGCTCTACCTGGAGAGGCGGCTCGACCCATGCGTCGCCTCGACGGACGCGCTCGCCCTCCTCGACCTCCCACTCGATCCGGTTCGTGTCTGCGTCGATCGAGATCGTGTCACCGTCTCGCACGAGCGCGATCGGCCCGCCCGACTGGGCCTCGGGCGTCACGTGTCCCACCACGAAGCCGTGACTGCCGCCGGAAAATCTGCCGTCGGTGACGAGGGCGACGGAAGCCCCCAGGCCGGCGCCCACGATCGCCGCGGTAACGGTAAGCATCTCCGGCATCCCGGGGCCACCTCTCGGACCCTCGTATCGGATCACGAGGACGTCGCCTTCGAGAATCTCCCGCCGCTCGAGGGCGGCAAGCGCCTCCTCCTCCCGATCGAAGACCCGGGCTGGCCCCGTGAAGCTCAGGCCCTCCTTCCCCGTGATCTTCGCAATCGCCCCT
>JADFLD010000274.1 GCA_022564535.1 Gemmatimonadota bacterium | reverse complement strand
GGCCGAGGGCTACCTCTCGGCGGGTCGCGGTGAGATCGCTCTGGTGATTGCGTCGGAGAAGATGAGCGCCATCATCAACTGGGATGACCGCGCCATGGCGGTCCTCTTTGGGGACGGCTCCGGATCGGCGGTATTAAAGCGCTCCAACGGGTCCGGACGGGGAATTCTCTCGTCGCATCTTCGCTCCGATGGCAACCTCGGAAACCTCCTGCACCGCCCCGGTGGCGGCACCATCGACCCGGTCAGCCAAAGCGTCCTCGACGAAGGCCGACACCTCATGAGGATGGAAGGGCGCGCGATTTTCAAGCACGCGGTCCGCTCCATGGCCGAGGCGTGCGATCTCGCGCTGCAGAAGGCCGGAATGACGGCCGACGACATCGATCTTCTGGTACCCCATCAGGCGAACATCCGCATTATCGAGGCGACCGCCAAGTACGCCGGAATCCCCATGGACAAGGTTTTCGTGAACGTCGACCGGTACGGCAACATGAGCTCGGCTTCGGTCCCGGTTGCGTTCGACGAGGCCCTGGAGCAGGGGCTCATCGGGCCCGGCTCCAACGTCCTGACGGTCGCGTTCGGCGCCGGCCTGACCTGGGGCGCGATGACGCACCGTCTGTAGGCTCGCAAGCGAACCTCATGTCACTCGCGCTGATCTTCCCGGGTCAGGGATCTCAATACGTGGGCATGGCCACCGCGTTGGCAGAGGCCGAGCCGACGGCTGCACACGTCCTGCGCACCGCCGACGAAGTGCTCGGATTTTCCCTCTCGGCCTTGATGGCGGAGGGCCCGCTGGACGCCCTGACGGCCACGATGAACGCACAACCGGCCCTGCTCACACACTCGGTCGCCGTGCTGCGGACGGTCCAGGATAGAATCGGCCCCGTGGCGCTCGCCGCAGGCCACTCCCTCGGTGAGTTCAGTGCGCATGTCGCCGCCGGGACCCTCTCGTTCGAGGAGGCGCTCGCGGCGGTTCGCTTGCGCGGGGAGCTCATGTTCGAAGCGGGTCAGGAGCGACCCGGGACGATGGCGGCGGTGCTTGGGCTCGACGACGACGTGATCCAGGACGTCTGCGCCCGGGTCGAAGACGGTATCTGCGTGCCCGCCAACTTCAATTCTCCGGGTCAGGTCGTCCTGAGCGGCGACCGAGAGGGCGTGGGACAGGCGATGGAGCTCGCTCGGGCGGCCGGCGCCCGAAAGGTCATCCCCCTGAGTGTTTCCGGCGCCTTTCACTCACCGCTCATGGAGCCTGCGGCCGACGGGCTCCGCACCTACCTGGAGAGCATCTGCTTCCGGGATCCGGATTTTCCCGTGGTGTCGAACACCACCGCCGAAGCGGTGACCTGCGGAGACGTCGCCCGTGACTTGCTCGTAGACCAGCTCACGTCGCCGGTGCACTGGAGTGCCTCGATCGCGACGATGCTGGAAGCCGGTGCGGATCGATTTCTGGAGTTGGGTCCCGGAAAGGTCCTCTGCTCGCTCAACCGCCGGAACGCAAAGGGCATCCCCTGCTTGGCTCTGGGTGAGCCCTCCCACCTCGAATCTCTGGAGACCTGAGTCATGGAAGTCCGTGAACTGGAAGGGACCGTCGCGGTCGTCACCGGTGGATCCCGTGGAATCGGACGCGCGATCGCCGCAGCCCTGGCAAGCGCAGGGGCCCACGTCGCGATCGTGGCCCGCAACGGGGAGCGCGCGAAGGCGGCCGCGGCCGAGCTGCCTGGCGAGGGACACGCAGGGTATTCCTGCGATGTCGCCGACCCAGACCAGGTCGGCTTGACTCTGACGGCCATCACGGAGGAGGTCGGCCCCGTCGGAATCCTCGTGAACAACGCAGGCATAACCCGCGACAACATCCTAGTGCGGATGAAGGACGAGGAATTCGATGAGGTGATCGCAGTGAACCTCAAGGGCGCCTTCAACTTCACCCGGGGCGTCACTCGTGGTATGATGAAGCGTCGCGAAGGTGTGATCCTGAACATCACGTCCGTCGTGGGCCTGACGGGGAACGCCGGCCAGACGAACTACGCCGCTTCCAAGGCCGGTCTCGTCGGAATGACGAAGAGCGTGGCCAAGGAACTGGCGTCCCGCGGTGTGCGTTGCAACGCGATCGCACCCGGCTTCATACGTACTGACATGACGAGCGGACTGGGCGAAAACCAGATCGACGCGATAAAGAGGCAGATCCCTCTGGGCGTGCTGGGTGAGCCGGATGATATTGCCGGTGCCGTACGCTTTCTCGTTGGCCCTGCGGCACGCTACATTACCGGCCAGGTATTGGCGGTCGACGGCGGGATGGTAATGTAGTCTCGCGGCCACCGCCGTTTTCATTCCGAAGACCTCGACGAACATCCATTTTGCAACAAGGGGAGAGACATGAGCGAGCCCACCGACGCGCGGGTCCGTGAGATCATCATCAACGAATTGGGAATCGAGCCCGAAAAAGTCACAGACGAAGCATCATTCGTCGAGGATCTAGGGGCGGACTCTCTCGACACGGTCGAGCTGGTCATGGCATTCGAGGAGGAGTTCGGGATCGACATTCCCGACGAGGATGCCGAGCAGATGCGCACGGTGGGTGAGGCGATCACCTACATCGAGAAGCACCAGGAGTCCTGAGTCGCGGCTGAGATCTCTGTTGCAAGGGCGTTCTGGCAATGAACGCTAGCCGTCGTAGGGTGGTCATCACGGGCCTTGGAGCGATCACTCCGGTGGGTGAGGACGTGGCGTCGACCTGGGATGCCCTCCTGGCGGGCGAGAGCGGCGCGGGACCCATCACGCTCTTCGAGACCACGGAGGAGTACGCTACCCGCATCGCTTGCGAAGTGAAGAACTTCGATCCGCTCACCTTCCTCGAAAAAAAAGAAGCCCGCCGGTACGACCGTTTCGCCCAGTTCAGCGTGGGCGCTGCCGATGAGGCCATGCGAAGCGCCGGGCTCAAAGGTGCGCCCGACGGTGTACCCCCCGAACGATTTGGGGTGATCTTCGGCAGCGGAATCGGCGGCATCTCCACCATGGAAGCGCAGCATGATCAACTGAAAGCCCGCGGTCCGGGACGAGTGAGCCCATTCTTCATCCCCATGTTCATCCCCGACATCGCGGCGGGCCTGATTTCGATCCGCTTCGGGTCGAAAGGGCCGAACTATGCCACTGTTTCGGCGTGCGCGTCCGGCGCCCACGCGATCGGGGATGCGTTCCGGTTTATTGAGCGCGGTGACGCCGATATCATGATCGCAGGAGGAGGAGAAGCGACGATCACTCCTCTGGCCGTCGCGGGGTTCGCGTCCATGAAGGCGCTGTCTACGAGAAACGACGATCCGGAGGCCGCCTCCCGCCCTTTCGATGCTGGACGCGACGGTTTCGTCATCGGCGAGGGAGCGGGTTGCGTCATCCTCGAGGCCTTGGAGACGGCCCTCGCCCGCGGTGCTGCGATCGTGGCCGAGGTGGTAGGATACGGTGTGTCGGCGGACGCATATCACATTACGATGCCGGCCCCCGAAGGGAAGGGCGCTCAACACGCCATGCGCATGGCCATGGATGACGCCGGCGTGAGTGCGAAGGATGTGGCTTACATCAATGCCCACGGTACGTCGACTATCGCCAACGACCGGAACGAGACGGCGGCAATCAAGCAGGTGCTAGGGGATTCGGCTTATTCGGTGATCGTGGGCTCCACCAAATCCATGACGGGCCACTTGTTGGGGGCGG
>JADFLD010000273.1 GCA_022564535.1 Gemmatimonadota bacterium | reverse complement strand
CGTGGGTCGGCGACTCATCGACCGCCTGAACGCGACGGGCATACTCGTAGATCTGGCCCACGCCAACGAGCAGACGATGGCCGATACGATCGCTCACTCGCGCATGCCGGTGATCAACTCCCACACGGGGTGCGACGCCGTGCATCCGCACATCCGCAACATGTCCGACGCGAACATGAGCGCCGTAGCGGAGCAGGGTGGAGTGGTGGGAATCTGCCAGCTCAGACCGTTTCTGACCGAGAAGAAGAGCGACAACCTCCACGCCTACTTCGACCACATCGTGCACGCGGTCGACGTGTGCGGGGTCGAGCACGTGTGCATCGGGTCCGACCGCGACCACCGGGTCATCGTGATGACACCCGAGTACGAGGCGGAGCTCCGGGCGGAGGAGGGAAGTCAGGTGTCGAGCAGTGAGCTCCCCTACTTCATAGACGAGCTCAACGGTCCCCGGCGCATGGAGGTTGTCTGGGACGGTATCTTGGCCAGAGGTTTCTCGGAGAGCGATGTGGAGAAGATCATGGGATTGAACCAGTACCGCGTGTATCGGGAGGTCATCGGATGAGCACCAAGACGGGGGTGAAGCTGGCGACCCTCTGGCTGCTTCTCGCTACGCCGCTCGTGGCGCAGGATCGGCTACGTCGGATGCCAGGGTACGACCGTTACGAGGAGATGCGCACGCAGATTCCCACCTCGTTCGTGTCTGGTGCGCTCCAGGTCACGTGGACAGAGGACGGGCGCGGGCTCGAGTACACACGTGACGGTCGCTCCTACAGCTACGACATCTCGCGGAGACAAGCGATCGACGAAGGCGCAGCACCTTCTGTGGATCGCGACCGTCGACGTGGGCCGGAGCGCGGAAGGCAGTTCGATTTTGCGGATTCCCCCGACGGCACCATGAAAGCCGGGTACCGTGACCACAACCTCTACGTGAGTCGCGCCGACGGCAGCGACGAGGTCGCGGTCACGACCGACGGAAGCGCAGAGCAGCGTATCAAGTACGGAACCGCGAGCTGGGTGTATGGCGAAGAGCTGGGACAGAGCACCGCGATGTGGTGGTCGCCCGACGGGTCGAGGCTCGCGTACTACCGCTTCGACGAGAGTCCGGTGCCGGACTATTTCCTGCAAATGGACCAGACGAAGATCCAGAGCACGCTCGACGTCGAAGCGTATCCGAAGGCCGGGGTCGATAACCCGATCGTCGACCTCTTCGTGTACGATGTCGCTTCGGGGCGCTCCACCCGAATCGATGTGCGCGACGGCATGCGGTTCACGAACGATGTCGTGGGACACTACGTCTACCGGGTCCGATGGTCGCCCGACGGCTCGGAGATCACGTTCAACCGGGCGAACCGCAGGCAGAACGTCACCGAGTTCACCGCCTGTGACCCGCAGAGCGGAGCCTGCCGGGTGATCGTGCGTGAAGAGTGGCCGGCCAGCTGGGTTCAGAACTCACCGGCCATGCAGTACTTGGCCGATGGCGACCGGTTCATCTGGACGTCGGAGCGTACGGGGTGGCGCAACCTCTACCTGTACGACATGAGCGGAGATCTACTCGCCACGCTCACCGACCACGAATTCGAAGTGGCCAACGTGGTGCGCGTCGACGAAGAAGCGGGTGCGCTCTACTACATGGCCCGCGACGGGGACAACCACATGAAGCTCCAGCTCCATCGGGTGGGACTGGACGGAGGTGGTGACGTGCGCCTCACGGATCCCGGCTTCAACCACGCGGTCAGTTTCGCGCCGGATGGAGCGCACTTCGTCGACGTGGCGCAGACTCACGACCAGCCGCCCGTTACACACCTGCGGGACCGGGACGGGATCGAGATCGCAGAGCTGGCCAGGAGCGACCTCTCACGCTTCGAGGAGCTCGGACTCGAACGGGTCGAGCTGTTCACGTTCATAGCGGCCGACGGCGTCACCGAGCTTCACGGAATGCTGCACAAGCCATCCAACTTCGACCCGAACAGACGGTACCCCCTGCTGGTCTCCGTCTACGCGGGGCCAGGCTCGAATGGCGCGCGCGAGCGGTTCACGCTACCGAACGTGCTGACCGAATACGGTTTTCTCGTTGCCTCGTTCGACTCGCGCAGCGCGTCGGGCCGCGGCAAGCGTTTCCTGGACGCGATCTACCTGAAGCTCGGCGTCGTCGAGGTCGACGATCAGGCGGCGGGAGTACGCGCGCTCAGGGAGCGGCCCTACGTTGATGGGGACCGCGTCGGCATCTTCGGAACGTCGTACGGCGGCACGTCGTCGGTCATGGGGCTACTGCGGTATCCGGACGTTTTCCAGGCTGCGTCGGCGTCGTCGGCAGTCACGGATTGGAGGCACTACGACACCATCTATACCGAGCGCTACATGTGGATCCCGCAGGAGAACACCGACGGCTACGATGCGGGGTCGGCGATGACGTACGTCGGCAACCTCGAGGGCCGACTGATGCTGTACTACGGCACCGCCGACAACAACGTGCATCCGTCCAACACGCTGCAACTGATTGCGGCTCTACAGGAGGCGGGCAAGAGCTTCGAGCTTCAGGTCGGCCCGGATCGAGGCCACAGCGGCATCAATCGCGACCGCATGATGGAGTTCTTCATCGAGAGTCTGGTGCGGGGGTTGGTCTTCTGACGCATCGCCGGCGGGAGGTGGGTGGCGCCCTCTCAGGATAGGGCCGCCCGACCGATCAGGAGCACCACGACCCCCCCGGCCACGAAGGCCGTGCCGATGACGCCATAGAAGATCCGAGCGCCCTGTCGGCCGAGGAGGCGGACAAGGAGGCGGGCCCTCCGGTTTTCCATGAAGAAGTCCCAGTCCTTCCACGCGCCGGCGACCGTGAAGAGGCCGCCTCCGAGCGTGAAGGCCACAATGAGCCAGTATTGTGTCGGGTCCAATCTGGCGCTCCTTGGTATGTGAGGCCGCCGGCCCCCTGGCGGATTACCGCCCCATGGGGGAGGATTCTCCGTCGAGGCCTTCACAAAGGTACGTCCATGCGCCGCCCCTTACTTCATGCCGTCGCGTTTCTCGCGATTCTTGCGCTGCCCGCCTTCGGGCAGGTTGCTCCACCGCCGGACTTCGATGCCTACGTGCAGAGCGTCATGGAGCGGTTCGAAGTGCCGGGCCTTGCCGTGGCGATCGTCAAGGACGGACGGGTCGTTCTGGCCAAAGGGTACGGCGTGCGCGCGCTGGGGTCGTCGGACGCTGTAGACGGACAAACGCTGTTCGGCATCGCCTCGAATACCAAGGTCTTCACGGGCACCGCGTTGGGCATTCTCGTGGAGGAGGGCAAGCTCGAATGGGACGCGCCGGTCGTGCGCTACCTCCCCTCATTCCAGATGTACGATCCCTGGGTCACACGGCACATCACGGTGCGCGACCTCTTGGTGCACCGCAGTGGGCTTGGCCTTGGTGCCGGAGACCTCATGTTCTGGCCCCCGACCGACTTCACTCGCCCGGAGCTCGTGGAGCGCCTCCGCTACATCCCACCCGCGACGAGCTTTCGGAGCGCGTACGCCTACGACAACGTCCTCTACCCCGTGGCCGGAGAGGTCATCGCCGCGGTGAGCGGCCAGAGTTGGGAAGACTTCATCGCCGCGCGGATTTTCGGTCCCGTGGGCATGGACGGCAGCGACGTCCGTCTCGTCCATCCCGATTCGGTGCCGAATGCGGCGATGACGCACGCCCGGGTGGAAGGGGTCGTACGGCAGGTAACGCCCTATCTGGGTGACGCCG
>JADFLD010000272.1 GCA_022564535.1 Gemmatimonadota bacterium | reverse complement strand
CTGCTGCGGCTCGCATCGGAGGTGCAGGGAATCCTCACGGCGGCGGATCCGGTACTGGACGGACAACTCGTGCAGGCCTGGGCCCTCGAGGCCCGTGCGGGTGAGTTCGCGACGATCGAGATGTTGTCGGATGACTTCGACAGCTATCTGAGGGTGTACGGCCCCGGTCTGTCGGAGCCGTTGACGAACGACGACGGCGGCGAGGGGCTGAACGCGCGGCTCACGATCTCCTTCCTACAGGACGGCGTGTATCATGTGATCGCCTCGTCTCTCGGCGGATCGACGGGAACCTTCACGTTGCGGGTGCGCTGACGTAACCGGCATGCTGGGCTACTCGCGGCGAAGCGAGTAGCCCGGCTCGGCGATCACGCCGTCGTCGCTCAGGAGAGCCGCGAGCGTCGAGTCCCGCAAGACATCCGCCATGTCTCGCGTGATTCCGTCGACCAAAACGGCGCGATTCACGAGACGAACGCCGTGGCTGTAGTCGACCCATCGGTCCGAGTGCCCAGTATAGAGAGGCTGGATCGGTCGGCCGTCTGGGCGATGCCATCCGTAGATCGCGACCCTGCCCGGTAGCGAGGCGAGCTTCGCGGTGATCACGACGTCCTTCTTGTGGCCGGCGACGATCGTGCCCGCGGGCGCGGCATGGCGCGCGCGCTGAACACGCACCCGACGATCGTGCTCCAGCACCTTCTGGTTCACGATAGCCGCTGACGCGGAAGCGCAAGTTGCGTCCGAAAGACACGAGCGCCCGTCGCGCACCTGAAAGGTCGAAGGTGCCAACGGAGCCAGATGTCGTACACCATGTGCTGGTGGTAGAGGACCACCAAGGTCAACCAGATGGTCGCCCAGGGAATGCTGGAGAAAATCGGTTGCCGAGTTGAACTGGCGAGAGACGGTCAGGAAGCGGTCGAACTCGTATCCAAGAGACGATTCCATCTCGTCTTCATGGATTGCCAGATGCCTGTGCTGGACGGACTCGATGCCACGCGCACGATTCGGCGCTACGGGCGAAGCCGGGTTTGTGTCCAAGAGCGCGTGAGGCCGGGTCGGGCTACCCGTGGTAGAAATAGAGTGGACCGCTTCCCAGTGCCGCGGCTCCGGCTCCCAGGCGAAGCGACGACGCCGTAGCAGTCGCTACGCTAGCGAAAAGCCACCATCCGGAAGCCCACCAGAACCGTGCGCGGCAAGCCCGGCCTGAGCCCAGCCGGACGGCGTGCAACTAGGTACCGGCGGTCCGTGAGGTTTTGGACTCCTACGAAGAGGGTCCCACCCCCGGGCACATCGACTTCTCCGGCGAAGTTGAGGACCACGAACGGGTCCGTCCCCTGACCAACAGGGATCGTTCCCTGCCCGGCCCGAGTGCGGGAGGCGCTCGAGCCGATGGCCGACAGCGTCAGGCTCCAGTCCGGGTGCTCGAAACCCATGCTGCCACTCCACTGGTACTCCGGTAGGTAGGGGAGCCGGTCACCGCGCACGACGGATCCCCACGCCTCGTACTTCGAGTCGAAGTCGGAGCGGAACTCACCGCGTGTATACGTGAAGGCGACCCGCACAGGGAGCCGGATACGCCATCCGGTGCGCCACGCGAAGTCGTAGTCCAGAGACGATTCGATTCCCACAACCGATACCGAGCCACCGTTGAACGCCTCCCCCGTCCCGTCGCCGCCGGTGGCCAACGTCGCCTGGCCCAAAATGTTCCTGTAGTCGCTCGTATAGGCCGTCATCTGGGCAGCCAAGCCCGAGCTCTGCCATCGACCGCCCAACTCGTAGTTGACGCTGTGCTCCGGAAGGGTGGCGTCGTCAGCCCCAGGTCCTGGAGGGCCGAAGCCGCGGTGAACACCACTGAACAGGTTGAGGGAACGAGACAGCCGATAGGCGAAACCGACTCCGGGGATGATGGCACGCACGCCGTTCCTTCGAATCCGTGTCGGCGCGCGTCGGGTGGGATCGTCCTTGGCGTAGTCGGTGCGAGTAAACTCGATGTTCTCGAAGCGTACGCCGGGGGCGACCGTCAGCTGGCCCAGCCGGAACTCGTCTTGAACATAGAACGCCCAGGCGTCGGCCGAGCTCACTCTGTTGGACTGGCTTCCGGGTTCGGCCTCACTCGATCTCACCATGGCGCCACCGCTCATTTGGAACCCATCCTCCCACTGGAAGCGATCCTCCTCGTCCTGGTGAAAGCGCGCTCCGACTTCGAGTCGGTGACCCGCCACGTCCAGGCCGAAAACCGTCTGGAGCCCCCGCCCGAAGTAGGTCCGGTTGTTCGCACGGACCCTGAGGGCGTCCGGATCGCTGTCGGCGCCGCGCAAGATGGCGAGCGCCTCGGCGTTTTGGGCAGGCTCGAGCAGAACCGCGCTGATGCCACGGCCCAGAACGCTCTGCAGCTTGTACCAGTTCCTCGCGAAGTCATTGCGATACAGCGTCGTCGTGATATCCGCACGACCCTGGGTCCAGAAGTGCCGGAGCTGGATCTGTCTGTGCTCCGCGCTCATCAGATCGGGTCCCGACGCCGGATAACGGAGAAGTGGATCTGACCGGAAATCCAGATCGGTCAGCCCCAGGTAGGTTTCAGAAGACGCTTCGTCCGTGTAACCCAGCTTGAGTTCCAATTCCTGATAGCCGCCGGCGCTCCGATCGGTATTCACCCGCATCTTCGCTAAGTAGTCGCCGATGTCGAAGCCGGTATCACCGCCGCTGGCCAGCTGCTTGAATCCATTCGTGCCGAGGGAATAGCCCTCGATCATCCACCCGAAGTGACGGCCCGAGTCGCCGAGTCGTCCATGGGTTCGGCGGGTACCGTGCGAGCCGCCAGCACCTTCCAGGAACCACGAGAGCCCATCGGGGATGGACGCGGACACTAGATTGATCGCACCTCCAATGGTCCTTGGGCCGTACTTCACTTGGCTGGCCCCCTTGCGCACTTCGATCGCCTCCATGCGACCCGCCACCGGAAAGTAGTAAGCGGAGGGCGCCGAGTAGGGCGCTGGGGCGATGAGAACCCCGTCCTCCATGAGCGTGATCTTCGAGCTGCGATCGACGCCGGTCCCGCGAAGCCCAATGTTCGGTCGAAGCCCGAAGCCGTCCTCGTCTTGCACGTTCACACCCGGGATCATGCGGAGGAAGTCATGGACGTTGTCGAAAACGAACGCTGGAGAATCCATGTCAGCCGCGCCGAGAACGTGCGCCGCGCCGGTCATCTCGTGGGCCGCGAGGGGACCCCCGATCATTCTAGTGCGCTTGGTCAACACGCGGAGAGGATCCAGGCGTAGAGGGGCGGCGCCGAGCTGCACGTCGGCTACAGAGATCTGACCCTCGACGATCGTGATCTCGCGTGTCACGGCGACGTATCCGAGGCGTTCGACCCGGAAGGACAGCCGCCCCACTGGGACCGATCGCAAGGTATAGCGCCCGCGCTCATCCGTGAGAGTCCCGAGCCCGAGCCCGGGTATCTCTACGACGGCACCCTCGATGCCCACCCCTAACTCACTCCTGACGACACCGCCCATGCTCCCCGTAGGGCTCTGAGCTCGAACCGAGGTGGCGAGGAGGAAGCTTGCCGACAGAAACAGCAGATACCGAGGCGTGAGGCAGCGCATCATGCGGATTTCTCCGTTCGTACTCGCTCGAGAAGGGAGGCGACACCTCCCCCCGTCATACAGTATCGGCAAGATGATAACGAAACTCAATCGCAACTAAAGTCCGCGACTCACGCCCTGTCGTCGGAGACCTCATGTGGG
>JADFLD010000271.1 GCA_022564535.1 Gemmatimonadota bacterium | reverse complement strand
CTTCGGCCTGCGCCATGGTCGCGCCTGGAACGAGCCGCCCCTTCACAAAGAGGCTCTGGTTTCCGCGTGCCTCGAGCGTGTTGCCACCGGCACCCTGCAGCTCGTCGAGCATCATGATCGGGACGAACACGAACGGTTCGATGCCCCTGATGCTCCCTGTGTATTCTGCTGGAGCGACGCCGATGATCGTGTACGAGCGGCCGGAAATCCTGAGCTCCGATCCTACCGCGCCGGGATCCGCCCCGAAGCGGCTCTCCCAGTATCCGTGCCCAAGGACGGCCACGGGGTGTGCGCCCAGGGCGACGTGATCCTCCGCCGAAAGCAAACGACCCAGCGCCGGCTGCACACCGAGCATCGAGAAGTAATTGCCGGTCACTGCCTCAGCCGGAGCCATCTCGACGCCGCCCTCGACATCGACCTGCAGGAACATCAGTTGTATGCCTCCGACCTCCGAGAAGACATCCCCCGATCCTTCGAAGAAGTCGAGATAGTCCGGGTAGGAAAGCGGGCCGTGTGAGAAGCCTTCCATGGCTTCGTAGATGTCCACCAGCCTCTCGGGATCCTCAAACGGCAGATCCCGGATGATGATCGCGTTCACCAGACTGAACATGGCCGTGTTCGCCCCGATCCCCAGGCCCAGCGAGACGATCGCGACCAGGGTGAACATCGGGCTCAGCATGAGCCGACGAAGCGCGTAGCGAACGTTCCTCACGAGTGCATCCACAAGCCCCTCCCAGTTTCCTGTTGTGCCGACGCCGAGCTGTTCCCGACGGCGCGCGTATTTCCCCGACTGCCCGAGGTAGCGAACGGCGATACCCAAGGCCTCTCTCGTGTACCAGATGCGAGCGCTCATCAGACCGCGCTCGGCCCTGGACAGAAACTCCTCGTGGAGATCCCCCAGGATCGACGCACCGCGGTCCGCCGGTGGCAGCACGGCCTCCATCAGACGCGTCGCGAAGCTGGGTGGCTCCAGCGGTCGACTCATCGTCCGTCCAGCGCCTGCTCGAGCCCATCCCAGAGATTGAGCAGCGCGGCCCGCGACTTGCGGAGTGCGTCCACGCCCTCGGGCGTCACACGGACGAGCCGCCTCGGACGCCCTCCGCGCTCCGGACGCGAGCCGCTCGTGGCGGAGGAGATCCAACCCTTGTCCTCGAGCCGATCGAGCGTGATGTAGACGGAGCCCCTTGATACTCTCCGCCCCACGCGGTGCTCGAGCTCCTCCATGAGGCGCACACCATATGCGCTACCATCGAGCTGCATGATCGCAAGCAAAAGCATCTGCTCGAATTCACCGAGATACCCTTCCCTTCCCATACCGGCTCCCAATCGTCGACACGTGACAGTCCACCCTGTAATCCCACTTTGTATGATTACTACGGGAACCGTCGCCGCAAGTTTCGAGCGCGGAAATTGAGAGACCGAAATTCGACCCGTCCGGCGTGCCTCGAGGTCGAATTCCGTCCACCCCCGGGTGTGGCTTCGCGTCCCGCGCTGGGTGTGGCTCCGCCTCAGGCGCTGGGGTGTGGCTCCGCCTCAGGCGCTGCGTGTGGCTTCGCCTCAGGCCCTGGGGTCGGAGTCGGCGAGCGCCTTGCGGCGGCGCTCCTCTCGATCGGCGCTCACGGCATCGCGAATCTCCGGATGCTGAAGCCCGAGAACTTGTCCGGCGAAAAGCGCGGAATTGACCGCTCCCGCCGTCCCGATCGCGAACGTTGCGACGGGAACACCCCGTGGCATCTGCACGGTGGCCAGGAGCGAATCCAGGCCGTCGAGCGCCCAGCCCTTCATGGGCACGCCGAGCACCGGCAGCGTCGTCTTCGAGGCCACGACACCGGCGAGGTGGGCCGCGCCACCGGCCGCCGCGATGATCACCTCCAGGCCTCGCTCCTTCGCGGTCGAGGCGTACTCGATGACAACGTCGGGCGTACGATGCGCCGACATGACCTGGACTTCGCAGGGAATCCCCAACGCTTCGAGCGTGGAAACCGCGTTGGACATCGTGTCCCAATCGGACTTGGAGCCCATTACAACGCCGACCAACGGCTGTGCCATCGTGCTTCGCCTCGTTCGAGCGTACTCTTCAGACCATCGAGAGACAGGGCCGCCACGTTGCCAGAACCGGCGCGGGCGGTCAAGAGTCCGTCGTCGTCTACGGTCCACGGCCAGGCTACGGCCCAACCTCCGTGCGGAGCCCCTTCGAATGGATGTCACCCCCCACGAGGAACCCACTCGAGCGAAGGATCGACCGGAGCTCCTCCCCTTCCTCCCGCTCCTTCTATCGATATGGAATGACGGGATTCTGTCGGCGGCGGAGCTCGCGGCGCTCTTCGCCGGGGTCGATGCGCACCAGGGCCTCTCGGATACCGGCCGCGCCGCACTTAAGAGCTGGATGGACCCCGAATCACCGCCCACCGCGACGGAACTGGCCGAAGTGCGCGGCCGGATTCGCGCGGCCACGCTGTCCCACGTCGCCGATGCGACCCGGTCGCTCTCCGATCTCGGGCTGGCGGTCTGGGCATCCGCAGGGGGTGGAGGGCCCTGGAAAGACCCCGAGGCGATCGAGGCGTTGCGCGCCCTGGAAGCCTCGCTTGGCGTTCTGGGAGCGGAGGCCGCACGAGGAATTCTCGGCGTATCCAGCCCGGACCTTCAGGAGACGCCCGTCGCCCGGCGTGGCGTGGACTCTGGCAAGCTACGCGACCTACTGGATGGCGACGTCCGAGGACTGCGGGACCAGGTCTTGGAGTTGCTCACGCGGCCGGAGCTGACGATCGCGCCGGGGCTACCTCTCCCCGAGTACCGCGAGCGCGTCCTCGTGGCGGTCCAGTTTCTAGCGGACCGGGGGCTTGGCCGGCTCGCCTACCCCGAAGAGTACGGCGGCGCCGCGGATCCTGTCGCCTCGATCGCCGTCTTCGAGACGCTGGCATTCGGGGACCTCAGCGTGCTCATAAAGTTCGGGGTTCAGTTCGGCCTCTTCGGGGGGAGCGTGCACCAACTCGGCACCGCCCGTCATCACGCGGAGTATCTCGAGCGAATCGGCTCACTCGAGCTCCCCGGATGCTACGCGATGACGGAAACCCTCCATGGCTCGAACGTCCGGGATCTCGAAACCACCGCCACATACGACCATGGGGCCAGAGAACTGGTCGTCCACTCGCCAACGAGTGGGGCGGCGAAGGACTACATCGGCAACGCCGCGCTCCACGGGCAACTCGCGACCGTCTTCTGCCGTCTCCTCGTCGAAGGGGAGGACCACGGCGTCCACGCCGTGCTCGTGCCGATTCGTGGGCGTGACGGAACGGTCTGCGACGGCGTGCGGATCACGGACCGCAATCTGAAGGCGGGTCTGAACGGCGTCGACAACGGGCGCATCGTGTTCGACCACGTTCGCGTGCCGGTCGACAACCTGCTCGACCGCTTCGGATCCATCGACCGGGCGGGACACTACTATAGTCCGATCCCGAGCGCCGGGAGGCGGTTCTTCGGAATGCTCAGGACTTTGGTCGCGGGACGGATCAGCATCGCTGCCGCCTCGGTGAGCGCGACGAAGCTCGGCCTGGTGATTGCAGTGCGTTACGCGGCCCGTCGTCGCCAATTCGGGGCGCAGGGTGAACCGGAGACCCGGATTCTCGACTACCCGCTCATCCAACGGGCTCTTGCGCCGCGACTCGCTACCACGTTCGGACTTCATTTCGCGGTTCGAGCCCTGGAGGAGAGGTTCGGCACTCCCAGCGCCGACGATGCCATCACGCTCGAGGTC
>JADFLD010000270.1 GCA_022564535.1 Gemmatimonadota bacterium | reverse complement strand
CGGCTCCGTGACAGGGCGGCTGTCCGCGACGGGAGCGGCGTCCTCCAACGAACTTTCCCGCTTACGATGGCGATCAACCTTCCGAAGACCGTTGAGGGCCACGGAAACCGTAATCGAGTGGAGCCACGTGGAGAACGCCGCATCGCCGCGGAACTGGTCGAGACGCTGGTAGGCTTTCACGAACGCTTCCTGTGTGAAATCCATCGCCAGGTCCTCCTCGCCAGCCATGCGGTATGCGAGCCGGTAGACTCGGTCCACGTTCTTGTCGTAAAGGGTTCGAAAGGCACGTTCGTCACCTTCCTTCGCCCTCCTCACCAATTCAAGTTCTTTCAAGAGAAGAGCTCGTTGATCGCCGTGACTTCCTCTTCCGCCCTGTGGGACACAGCGGATCGGGGAACCGTTGCGTGCGTGATCAGGCTTCGGGATCGATGGGAAGAACCATCCTGGCCCGCGCGCCGCCGCCCTCGCCCCGGTTCTCCAGCTCGAGCCTGCCACCGTGCGCTTCCGCAATCTGACGCGAGAGCACGAGCCCGACGCCCGATCCGCCCTGTTTCGTCGTATAGAATGGAACGAAGAGATTCCCCGTATCGGCCAAGCCGGGGCCCCGATCCTCCACGAGCAGGTGAAGGCTTCCCGACCGCGTGAGCCACCGGATGGTGACCTCGCCACCGCCTGCCTCGGACGTCGCGTCGACCGCGTTTCGGACCAGATTGATGAGCGCCTGTTCGAGTTGGTCGGCGTCGGCGCGGATCGTCACGTCTTCTCCGGGGACGACTTCGACCGAAATGCGGGTCTCCAGGTCTGCCACGCCCTGGACCAAAACGGCGATCCGGACGGGGCCCAATTCAGGCTTCGGAAGGCGGGCGAGCTTGGCGTACGAAGCCATGAAGCGCCCCAACGCTTCCGCCCGACTGGAAATCACCGCGAGGCCCCGCTCCATGTCCTCGTTCATGTCGTCGGGTAGATCGCTACGCCTGAGCATGTTCTGGAGACTACCCGATAACGACTTGATGGGAGCGAGGGAGTTGTTGATCTCGTGGGACAACACCCGGATGATTCGTTTCCACGCCTGTCGTTCCTCCCCCCGGAGGGCCCGGCTCAGGTCGGACAGGGCGATGAGCTGGAGGGGGTACCCCTCCTGCCGCACCACGCTGCGGCGCAGCTCCCAGCGGCCGGTTCCCCCCGGGAACGACACCTCGATCGTACGGGGAGCCACGCCCGTGAGCGTGTCCTGAAGCCGCAATTCCTCCGCGGTCTTGCCGATGAGACGATCGGCCGGCTGACCAAGGAGATGCTCGGCCGTGCGGTTCACGATGCGGAGCGTCCCTCCAGGACCGAATGCGAAGATCGCGACGTCGATCTCCTCGAGCACTTTTCTGAGCGTCTCCGTGGCTTCTACGGCACCGAGGCGCTGGTTGCGCAAAATCTCCTCGAGCGCGTTGACCTCGAGGTACGCGAGCGACAGCGCGTCGGATCCGTCCGTTACCCGCGCACGGATCGAGAAGTCGCCTTCGCGGAGGGCGGCGAGCATGTTCGCGAGCGTCCCAAGCGGCCGCACGACGTGCTCACGTAGCGCGGCGGCGGTACCGAGCCAGAGACTTACGAGTACGACGCCAGCCGTCCACTGAACCTTGGCCGAGTACCCACCCAGCCAAAGAAGCCCCATCGACACTGCCACACCCGGGAGCCCTATCAGGAGTCCGAGGACCAGAACCCGTCGATCGTGGCTGAGGCGCCTCCATAATTTGCCCATAATCGTGCGCCTATTCGTCTCCTTCGTCGCCCTCGTGTCGCTGCAGCCTGCGGTAGAGCGCGCTGCGGCTCAACCCCAGAGCCTCCGCAGCCCTGCTCACGTTTCCCTGATACCGGTCCAGCGCCTTCTCGATCATGAGGCGCTCTGCCTCGTCCAGGGTGAGTTCATCGATGAGGACGGATCCGTCCTCGCGGCGGCGAAGACCGAGATCTGCGGCTTCGATGCGCGAGCCGCGGGCCATGAGAACGGAACGTTCTATGGCGTGCTGCAGTTCTCGGACGTTGCCCGGCCAGGAATGGGCCCGCAACGCCGACATCGCCGAAGCCGAGAAACCGTCGATGCTTCGCTCGTAGCGAGTGGTCAATTTCACGAGGAAGTGCTCGGCGAGGACCGGTATGTCCTCAGATCGGTCCCTTAGGGGCGGGAGCCGAATTTCCACGGTGTTGAGACGATACAGCAGGTCCTCTCGGAAGCCGCCACTCGCCACGGCCTCTCGAAGATTCGCGTTCGTGGCGGAAATGACCCGCACGTCGACGCGGCGCACCTTCGACGATCCCACGCGTTGGATTTCACGCATCTCCAGTACGCGAAGCAGCTTGGCCTGCTGCTGCAGTGGGATGGTGGCGATTTCATCGAGAAAGAGCGTGCCGCCGTCGGCCAACTCGAAGCAGCCCACGCGATCGGCTTTTGCGTCGGTGAACGCGCCCTTCACGTGGCCGAACAACTCGCTTTCGAAGACACCCTCACTGAAGCCTCCGGCGTTCACCGCGACCAGAGCGCTCTTGGCTCGATCAGAAACGGCATGAAGCCACTGAGCCACGACCTCTTTTCCCGTTCCGTGCTCACCTACGATCAGGACGTTCGCATCGGACGGCCCGACTCGTTGGATGAGGTCGAGCACGGGCTGCATCGCCTCTGATCGGGCGATCAGCTCCGGTGTACCTTCACCCTTGAGCCGCTTGTTCTCACCTTCGAGCCGTTGACTCCGCCTCAACGCGCGCGCCAATTCGACGTGCGTCTTGATCGTTGCCAGCAGTCGATCGTTGTCCCACGGCTTCTCTACATAGTCACGGGCCCCTCGACGTATGGCCTCCACGGCACCCTCGACGCTTCCCCACGCCGTCATGACGACCACGGGCAACGTGTCATCGAGTTCCCGTAGCGTTGAGAGCAGGTCGAGTCCCTCCTTCCCCGAGGTCGTGTCGCGCGTGTAGTTGAGGTCGATGAGCGCGAGGTCGAAGTCGCCTTGCTCCACGGAAGTCAGCACCTCTGCCGGCGAGCTCGCAGTCACTGCTTCGAAGCCCTCGGCCTTGAGCAAGATCCGGAGCGCTTCGAGGACATCGGGCTGGTCGTCTGCGACGAGAATACGGGATGTCATACCCTACGTTCGCGCCTCCGGGGGCGGCCCGCTACTCGTCGACGATCCAGCCGTCCTTCAACTGGATGATGCGATCGGCATACTTGGCGAATTCCTCATTGTGCGTGACCTGGATGATCGTGGTTCCTTCCCGGTTCAGTTGCTTGAGAAGGTCCATGATCATTCGGCCCTGGCTCGAGTGCAGACTTCCCGTGGGCTCGTCGGCCAAGATGACCGAAGGCTCGGCGATGATCGCACGAGCAACGGCGACGAGCTGTTGCTGTCCGCCGGAGAGCTGGCTTGGGTAGAGGTCTTTCTTCCCGACGATCTGGAATCGGTCGAGCGCGTCCGCGACGATCGCCTGTCGTTCCTTGCGTTTGACATTCCGATACGAGAGAGGGATCTCGAGGTTCTCGTACACGTTGAGGTCGTCGAGCAGATGGTACTGCTGAAAGACGAACCCGATGTAGCGCTTGTTGAGTTCGATGCGCGCACGCGGTTTCATGGCGTGAACCGGCTCGCCCATCAGGTAGTACTCTCCCCGCCAGTCTCCGTCCAGCATTCCCAGAATGGAGAGAAGCGTGGACTTCCCGGCCCCGGACGGCCCCATGATCGTTACGAACTCACCCTTCTCGACATGAGTCGAAACCCGTCGCAGCACGAAGGTC
>JADFLD010000269.1 GCA_022564535.1 Gemmatimonadota bacterium | reverse complement strand
GCCTTTTCGGACGGGCTCGGCCTGACGTTCCCGATTCTCCACAACCCGTCCGGAGACATTCAACTTCTGTATCAGACGACAGGTGTCCCGGAGAGCTTCGTCATTGGCAAGGACGGACTCATCTACAAGAAGGTCGCCGGACCTACCGATTGGGATGCGACAGTGAACGAGGAGCTCATTCGGCGGCTCCTCGCGAACTAGTGTTGTCCGGTCCCAGAAGCGTCGGCACGTGTCGGACCTGCGGGAAGGGACACTAGTGGCGAGCCCGCCTCGGGCGCTCGTTCACAACTGGCGCTTGAAGGTCTCCGCCCTGGGACTCGCTGTCTTCCTCTGGGCGCTCGTACAGACCGAGCCGACCAACCAGGAGACGTTCCCGTTGGTCCCGGTCGTCATTCAGATCGCCGATACGGCTTGGACGATTTCGGGAGCGCCCACACCGGCCACGGTCGAGTTGAGATTGGGTGGGCCCGCCCGTGAGATCATCCGCCTGGCTCGCGAGGGAGTGACCATCCGGGTCCCGATCGCTACGATCGGATCGCGTGACTCGCTGATCACGTTGCGCCGTGAGTGGGTGCAGCTGGGCCAGCGATCGGGCCTGACCGTCGAGTCGGTCTCGCCTCCCACGATTCAGGTATCGTTCGAACCGGCCCAAACCAGACTCGTACCGATTTCGACACGCTTGGTCGGTCGAATCCGGGACCACCTCGCTCTCGCCTCGGAAATCGAGGTGAGTCCTCGAATGGTTCGAGTTCGTGGGCCAGAGAGTCGCTTGGCGAACCTCGACTCGCTTCCGCTCATGCCCTTCGACCTCTCCGAGCTCTCCCGGTCGGGCACGTTCACGATCCCTGTCGATACTTCCGGGCTCCTCGGGGCGTCGGTGGTACCGCCGACCGCCACGCTCGGAATCCGGGTGGGGGAGATGGTCGAGGTCGTCCTCGAAGGGATCACCGTTCAAGTGATCGCCAATCCTGGGGAAGCCGAGGTCGTGGCTGACCCCCCCACCCTTCGAATTCGCCTGTCGGGCGCGCGGACCGTCGTCGCGGGAGTCGACCCTGCACGACTGAGGGTCTGGGTGTCACCCGAGGAACTTCAAGGCATGGCCCCGGGCGAAGAGCGCCTGGTTCGAGTGCGCGTGGATGGTGTTCCAGCGTTCGTGACGGCTATCCCGAGCAGAGAGCGAGTTACCGTACGTCGCGCGATCGATCTGGCAGGCGTCGAATCCTTGCGGAATCGGCGTTGAACGAGGTGCATCGAAGGCCGCTCGTGCTGGGCCTCGAGACCTCGTGCGACGAGACCTCGGCCGCGGTTCTCGCTGGAGATCACGGCATCTTGGGCCATGTGATCCTGTCACAGGACGTACACGCGATATACGGCGGGGTCGTTCCGGAGCTGGCGGCGCGCGCGCATCTCCAGAAAATCGACGCGGTCGTGGCGGAGGCGCTGAAGCAGGCCGGGGTGGAACTGAGGGACGTGGACGTATTCGGCGTCACGGCGGGGCCAGGCCTCATCGGTGCGCTCCTTGTTGGCGTCTGCTGGATGAAGGCCGTCGCCTACGGACTCGGCCGACCCTGGGTGGCCGTGCATCACATGGAGGCGCACCTCTTCGCCGCATCTCTGGAGCAGGCGGATGCCCAACCGCCGTTCGTCGCGCTGTTGGTGTCCGGGGGGCACACGTTGCTACTTCACGCCACCGAATGGGGCGCCTACCGCCTGCTGGGTCAAACGCGAGACGACGCGGCGGGCGAGGCCTTCGACAAGGTCGGGAAGCTGCTCGGCCTCCCTTATCCGGGCGGCCCGGCGATCGAGCTGCTGGCCGAGGAAGGCGATGCGTCGCGGCACCGCCTTCCCAGACCGATGCTTCGCCGCAATCAACGTCCGGAAGACGCGGACTACTACGACTTCTCGTTCAGCGGTCTGAAGACGGCTGTCGCGGAGCTCGTCCGGCGCCTGGAAGCCGCAGGAGATCTGGACGACGAGAGGGCCAACGTCGCGGCTGCCTTTCAGGACGCCGCCGTGGACGTACTCGCGACCAAGACGATGCGGGCCGTGGAGCAGACCGGCTGCTCACGCGTCGTCCTAGGTGGTGGGGTCAGCGCGAACCTGGCACTTCGCGGCGAGATCTCCCAGCGCCTCGAAACGGTCGGCGGTTTCGGCAACGAAGCGCCCCGAGTCTTCTTCGCTTCTTCTCGCCTCTCGCTCGACAATGGGGCGATGGTCGCGCGCGCGGCGCGGTTCCGGTTCGATCGTGGCGACGTTGCACGTCTCGACGGCTCGGCGTCGGCGTCGCTGCAGTTCCCGGGACTCGTCACGACGCGCTCATGACGAGGGGATTTTCACGCGGTGGTTCCCGTCCGAACCCGGTACAACGAACTTAAAAGGCTATGTATCCGATTATCTTTGAACTACCAGAGTGGCTCCCCTTCCTGGGAGGACAGCCGATCACCTCGTTCGGCGTGTTCATGCTGTTCTCCTTCCTCACGGGGGGGTATCTCATCCGTGCCGAGCTACGTCGGGTGGGTGAAGATCCCGACAAGGCATGGGATCTGATTTTCATGGCGGTGCTTGGCGGGATCATTGGAGCGAAGGGGTACTACATCGCTCTCAATTACCCGAGCCTCTTGTCGGATCCGCTGGGGATGATCCTTTCTCGAGGGGGCCTGGTTTGGTACGGGGGATTCATCGTCGCGACGGCCTTCGTAGTCTTTGAAATCAAGCGACAGGGACTCCCGTTGCCGCGAACGGCGGACGTCATTGCTCCGTCCCTCGTGCTCGGGTACGGGGTGGGGCGAATCGGCTGTTTCCTCGTGGGAGACGACTGGGGTCTTCCGACGGCTTCGGTATTCGGCATCCGTTTCCCGGGTGGAACGCCCGCCACCACGGTGCGGAACATCGAGCAAATGTTCGGGATCACGGTCGATCCGGATCTCATCGCGCAGTACGGCCAGGTCGTGCCCGTGCATCCGACCCAGCTCTACGAGGTCGCGATCAGCGCTTTGATTCTCGCCGTGCTTTGGCGGATTCGTGATCACGGCCACCAGAAGGGATGGCTCTTCATGCTGTGGCTGACGTTTGCAGGCATGGAGCGCTTTGCCGTCGAGTTCCTGCGGGCCAAGGACGATCGCTTCTTCGGCGCGTTCACGCTCGCTCAGATGATCAGTCTCGCGATCGTCGCGGCGGGAATCTATGGACTCACGAGAACTTGGGGCGCGAGCGAGCCGGAGCCGGAGAAGGCGTAGATGGCTAGCGGGGTAATCACCGTCCTCCACACTTCCGACTTCCAGTGTGGAACGCCGTTCTTGCCTCGCGCGGCCGATGCGCTGGTGCGTCTGGCCGCTCGGGTCGCGCCCGACGTCGTGGTGGCTTCGGGTGATCTGACCCAGCGCGCCAAGGGTCGAGAGTTCGTGCTTGCGCGTACCCTGCTCGATAGGCTCGGCCGGGTGCCCCTCGTGCTCACGCCCGGCAATCACGACGTGCCCCTGTATCGGATTTGGGAGCGACTGGTCTGCCCGTACCGGAACTGGCGACGCTTTGCCGGACACGACCTGGACTCTGTCACCAGGGTGGAGGGTGCGACCTTCGTGGCGCTCAACTCCTCGGCCCCGCGGCGCGCCGTCGTGAACGGCCGTATCGACGACCGGCAGCTCGATTTCGCCCGGCGTGCGTTCGCGGACTCGCCGCGGGGTGATCGCCGAGTGTTGGTCCTCCACCACCACTTCGTTTCCGTTCCCGGCGGAGAAGGCGGGCGTCCGCTCCCGAGAGCCACACACCTGGCCCGAGCCTTCGAGGAGATGCGTGTCGACGCCGTGCTCGGCGGTCACGTGCATCAGTTCC
>JADFLD010000010.1 GCA_022564535.1 Gemmatimonadota bacterium | reverse complement strand
AAGGCGGCCCCGAACATCGTCTCGCAGGGCGTCACGGCCGTCGTCGTGAACCAGGACGGTCGCTCACCGTGGCCGATTCGAGATCAGAGAGCCGTTCTCGAGCGACAGGGCATCGGACCGAACGTCATGATGATGGTCGGACACGGCACGGTGCGCCGGCGCGTCATGGGGGACGATGTTCGCCGACCTTCGACAGACGCCGAGGTCGAGCAGATGCAGGCGCTCGTGCGGCAGGCGCTGGAGGAGGGCGCCGTGGGGATGTCGGCCGGGCTCGAGTACGCGCCGGGCCGCTGGAGTACGACCGAAGAGATCGCACGCCTCGCCGAAGAACTGATCCCCTTCGATGGCGTCTACATCTCGCACCAGCGCTCGGAGGGGACCGACCCCATGTGGTACTGGCCGAGTCAGGACGCCGGCGGTGCCCCCACGCTCCAGGACGCGATCCTGGAGACGATCGAGATCGGGCGGCTCTCGGGGGCCCGTGTCGTCGCCTCGCACATCAAGGCGAAGGGGGCGCACTTCTGGGGGTCGAGCGCGAGTGCTATCCAACTCATTCAGCGGGCGCGCGACGAGGGCGTGCGCGTATGGGCCGACCAGTACCCGTACGCGACGAGTGGTTCGGACGGAAACACGGTCCTGATCCCGAGGTGGGCGACCTCGTCGGGTGAGGATCGCGAGAGTGGACCCGGCCCGGCCGAGATGCTCCGACGCAACCTGTCCGACCCCGCCACCGAGGCGCAGATCCGGCAGGATGTCGCACACGAGATCAGACGGCGTGGCGGCGCCGACCGCGTGGTCGTTTTCGAGTACGCGCTCGAGGAGTGGGTCGGAAAGAATCTGCAGGAAATCGCCGACGAGCGCGGAGTCGATCCGGTACAAATGGCACTCGACCTGCAACTCGAAGGAGACCCGGACCGGCGCGGGGGGGGGAGGCTACGGGGGTTCTCTATGTCAGAGGCCGATGTCGAGAACTACGCCGCCCAACCGTGGGTAGCGACCGCTTCGGACGGCGGAATCGCGCTGCCCGAGGACGGCTCCGTGCACCCGCGCTACTACGGCACCTTCCCCCGCAAGATCCGGCAGTACGCCATGACCGCAGGCGCTCTCTCGGTCGAGGCGGCGATCCGCTCCCAGACGTCCCTGCCCGCCCGGATCATGGGCCTGCAGGACCGTGGCGAAATCCGAACGGGCTATTGGGCCGACCTCGTCGTCTTCGACATGGCAACGATCGCCGACCAAGCGACGTTCTTCGAGCCGCACCAGCACGCGTCCGGCATCGACCATGTCATCGTAAACGGAGAGTTCGTGGTACGGGACGGAGAGATTCTATACTCGCTCCCGGGTAAGGTCATCCCGTCCAGAAAGGGCGGACCGCCCACCGTGTCCGATTGGGCGGATACGGGTCGTGCCGGCACGACCGGCTAGGCCTCCCTATGCCGCCGGATGCACTCAAGGATCTCGAGCTGCTCTTCCGGGCCCGCCACGGCCTGATCCATCTCGACACCTCCGAGGAGGACCGCGCCAGTACGCTCCTGGCCCACATAGCGGACCGGCTGAGCATTCCATTCTTCACCTGGACCCGATCCCAGGGCCTGTCGCGCACGGACCTGAAGTCGGCGATCTACGAAACGGAGGATCCCGCGAAGGCGCTGCAGCACATCGCGCTTGCGGAGATGGACGGCGTGTATCCCTTCCGCTCCCTGACCACGTCGTTCAAGGACAACGGACTCCTCGCCTCGATTCTCCGAGACGCCACGAAGAACCTCGCGAATTTCCGCGGCGCGGTCGTTCTCACGGGTGACAGCATCGAGCTTCCCGGCTCGCTCAAGGAACTCTCCGCGCACGTCACGCTCCCAGGCCCCTCCGACGAGGAGTTCCGCGAGCTGCTGTTCCGAATCACTCGCGACCTCTCTCTACGCCAGCACGTCGAAGTCTCGCTCGACGCAGACGAGCGCACGCAACTGGTGAAACACCTGTCCGGCCTCACGCTGATGGAGGCGGAAAAAATCCTGACCAAGGCGATCATCGAAGATGGGTCGTTGGGCGTCGACGACATCCAGCACGTGATCGACGCGAAACGGAAGGTGGTCGAGCGGGAAGGACTTCTGGAGTACTACCCGGCGGAAACGACGATGACTGGTGTCGCCGACCTGGTCACCCTCAAGGCGTGGCTGGCCAAGCGTCGCGCAGTGGTTCAGGCACCCGAGCGAGCGAAGCAGTTCGGGCTCACGTTTCCAAAGGGCGTTCTGCTGCTCGGTGTCCCAGGATGCGGCAAGAGCTTGGCCGCCAAAGCGGTCGCCTCGGAGTGGCGGCTCCCATTGCTCAAGCTCGATCCGTCCAACCTCTACAACAAGTACATCGGAGAGAGCGAGAGCAACTTCAAGCGTGCTATACGCGCAGCCGAACGGATGGCGCCCGTCGTCCTGTGGATCGACGAGCTCGAAAAGGCGTTCGCTTCCGGCGGAGGAGAGGACGGGGGAGTCTCGCAGCGTATTCTAGGGAGTTTTCTTTCTTGGATGCAGGACCGGAAGGGCGACGTCTTCGTCGTAGCGACGGCCAACGACATTCAGTCGCTTCCCCCGGAGTTTCTCCGAAAGGGCCGGTTCGACGAGATCTTCTTCGTGGACCTTCCGGACAGGCAGACGCGCACGGAAGTCTTCCGAATTCACATTGACGCCCGCGGCCACGACACGGAGCAATTCGACCTCCTGCGCCTGGCCGAAGAGACCACGGGATTCAGCGGATCGGAGATCGAAGAAGTCGTGGTCTCGGCGCTCTACACCGCCTTCTCGGCAGACAGTCTGCTCACGACAGACGCGATCAGCGCGGAGATCGCGGCGACCAGGCCGCTCTCAGTCACGATGGCCGAAAAGATTACGGCGATGCGTCAGTGGGCGAAGGGGCGAGCGGTGCGAGCGAACTGATCAAGCCCGCGTCGTCCTCGGCGGTGTGGTTCACGCGGGTCGAGACGGCGTGGCTCGCGAACGTCCCGTCTGGAGCCGGTCGCAGAAGCGCCGACAACCGCTTCTGATCGCTCGCCCGGTCGAGCCACGTGTCTCGATCGGGCTCGGCCACCACGACCGGCATCCTGTCGTGGATGTCCTCGACGTCGGCGTTTGCAGCCGTCGTGATGATCGCAAACGTGTACCTGACCTCGGCACCCGGACGGCGCCACGCCTCCCAGACGCCCGCGAACGAAAGGACACCCGCGCGCGACGGGTAAATCCAGAACGGTGTCTTGTCGCTGCTCCACTCGTAGAAACCGTCCGCGGGCACGAGGCACCGCCGCCTGGCAAACGCCTTTCGGAACGATGCCTTCGTCGCGACCGACTCTGCCCGTGCGTTGACGAAGCCGGTCCCGGGGTCGTCCATCCACGCAGGCGCGAACCCCCAGTCGACCAGACCCATCCGCCGACCGCGCTTGTCCTCAGCCACGATGGGTGCCGCCTGCCCGGGCCCGATGTTGTAGCGAGCGAAGTAGTCGAAGGTCAGACCCGGGATGTCGAAAGCCTCGACCAGCTCCTCCTCCGAGGCCGCGAGCGAATACCGGCCGCACATGCCTCGGGACTCAGTCCGCCGCTTGCGATGAAGGGCGGGACTCGCGCGGCAGTGGCTCGCGCACGTACTTGCCCGCTTCGAAGCCCCGACGACGCATGACGAGATGCCGGCCCGCGTCTTCCAGTTGACGGAAGCCGAGCAGTTGGAAGAGCTGACGAGCGAAGATCCGCGCCGCGCGCTTGCCGACGAGCACTTCGTCGTCCGTGCCCGGGACACGGCGTACCCCCGGCAACCAGAACGCTACCCTCGAAACACCGGCTCGACGGAACATGACCGAGACGCGCATCCAGAACGGCCTGATCTCCCGGACGAGAAAGAACCCATCCTCACCTTGCTCTTGGTAGTGCGGCATGAGGAGTCGGCCTTTTTCGGTCACCACCACATCGCCTTCGTCGTCCCGGGCGATCACCTGCCCCTCCACCACCTTCTGGAAGTTCGAGTATCCGGGCGCCATGACGAAGCCGTCGCCGACAGTGACATCGCGCCGGTACCGTATCTCGAGCGCTCGGGGCAAGCGCGCGGAAGTCCGCTCCAGAAGGCCGCGCGCTGCGACCACCTCGGGGACGAGGTGTTCGGGCATGAGCCCCGACGCGACCACCGAAATCCAGATGGCAGCCTCCGCCCGATCGATCGCAGCCGGCTCGTCGTGCTGGCCGGTCTCCACGGTGATCGCGACGATGCCGCGATCGCTCAAGAGGTTGAGGAGCGTGCCGTCGACGAGCTCCTCCAATCCCAGGACCATCGGGATGGGGAAGCTCTCGGCGAACCTCCGATGCGGAAGCACATCGGCAAACAACGAGAAGACCCCGCCCGGACCCGAGGTCGTATGGATGTCGAGCGCGTACACGGCGCCCCGAGCCGACTTCACGACCCCTTCGATCACCTGAAGAAGCGCGGCCTGCTCCCGATCCTCCACCGTGAAGCCGACCTTCCCCTTCTCGCGGAGCGAGGCCAAGCGTTCGGTCGTCCACGCCCGGTTCAGGTCGCGATCGACGAACCTACAGCCACGCTCGAGCGACACGAGATTGCCCGCGAACGCCACGAGATCGCCGGTCATTTCCCCCCGCCGACCTCTGAGCGCCGCAAGAACTCGGCGCACGGCATGCACACCCGCCGGCTCGTTGCCGTGTATGCCGGCCACGCACATCAACGTCGGGCCGGGGCTTCCACCCACGATCCGACCGATGAGACGTTCCTCGACCACCGTCCCTGGCACCGCCTCTAGGGTCCCGGCGTCTGTCCCCATCAGGCCCGCCCGCCGGAACGCTGCCGAACGAGCTGTCGCGGGATTGGCGCAAGGTCCGTCGAATCCTTCATCAACTGCTTGATCCTCTCGTAGTTCGGGCGCCATCTCCTGCCCGGGTGCCTGTGGCACGCCTGCGGCACGGGTCGCCCGAGGAATGAATACCCGAGTATCGGTCGATCTCGGTTGCACTGTGGGGTATTGACGGCTACTCCACGAAAACCGCGATATCCTCGATCGCCTTCTTGGTGATGTCGGGCACCGTGGCGCCCGCGTCAGGATATCCCAGGACCAGAATCAGGAAGGGGCGCTCGTTGGCGGGACGCCCTAGCAGGTCGTTCAGAAACTTCATCGGGGAAGGTGTGTGCGTCAGCGTGACGAGACCCGCGTGATGAAGCGCCGTGATGAGCATTCCTGTGGCGATTCCGACGGACTCGGTCACGTAATAGTTCTTCGCCTTGGTGCCGTCCGCCATGACCATGTAGCTCTCGGCGAAGATGACGATGAGCCACGGCGCGCGTTCGAGAAACGGTTTGTGCTCGTCCGTGCCCAGGTGCTCCAAGGCGTCGATCCACTCCTTTGGAGCCTTGCCCGAGTAAAAGGCCTTCTCCTCCACCTCGGCCTCGGTCCGAATCCTCGCCTTGATCTCCGCGTCTCCGACGACCACGAATCGCCACGGCTGGCGGTTTGCCCCGTTGGGAGCGGTCCCCGCTGCGAGAAGGCAGTCCTCGATCACATCGCGCGGCACGGGTCGGTCGGAGAACTCACGGACGGTGCGACGTCGTCGCATCGTCTCGAGGAAAGCGCGTGCGGCTTCGCGCATCTTCTCGACTGGCAGTTCCTCATAGGTCTGCAGAGGGACGAGCTTCGCTCTTGGCATTCGATTCCTTTTCGGTGGCTTCTGAACTTCAGGTACGCCGCGCTAGCGTTTGAGTTGCGCGTGTAGCTCGACGAAAGTGAGCGTCGATGCAGTGCGCCGGAGAACTTCTTCGGCAGAGACTCCGAGTGCCTGAGCGATCACGCGCACGTTCACGAGCGCGATGATGTCCGCATCCGTAAGGCGGATCGTGCTCCATCCCCCGACCGGGGTCTGGCGGTACTGCGAGTACGCGACCGAAAGCGCGCCGGCCGAAGCCTCGTCCCGGATCGGCACGTGCAACGTGGAAGCCGTAACAAGGTACCGGTCCGCGAGCGACGCCCAACTCCTGCCACCGCTCCTCAGAGCTACGAGAGCTTCGGCCGAGATCCCTGCGCGCCGCGCCAAGAAGAGGACGACGGGAATCTCGTCCGGTGGGAGATCCCAATCGCTGAGGATCGCGATCTCAGTCATCGG
This sequence comes from Gemmatimonadota bacterium, assembly GCA_022564535.1. The sequence continues at coordinate 8,209 of JADFLD010000010.1, read as the reverse complement.
GAGGCTGAAGAAACCGGCCACAGAGCGGAAATAGTCCGTGCGAGCCGCGTCGCGGTCCTGCGCGACCACGGCCGAGGACGTGATCGTCACCATCGTCACCAGAAGTACCGCGCACCTCATGAAGCCGGAATCGCCTCTCGGAAAAAAGTGGCCTGTCACAGTATGGGACGGCCCCTATTTTTGCACCAGATTGCGTCAAATTGGCAGAATACGGGGCCTTTCACTTTGGCACGACTCTTGAACTATGGATAGGCACGCCTCGGGGAGGTGATGTGACCGAGAACCGAAAGGAGGCAGCTATGACAATCGATAACAAGAACGGCAGGCAAGGCCCGCGCGAGCAACTCCAACACAGGTCCGACGCGACGACGGACGAAAGTCATGTCGTGTTCGACTTCACCGGCCTGGAGCAGGTCAACATCGGTGACCTGTCCCTGATTCTCACGGCCCGCCTCATGTCCGCACCCACGGACAACGTCTGGGTTCGATCGCTGCCGCAGCACACAGCCGAAGTGCTCAAGATGCTGCGACTCGATCATCTGTTCCGTCACTACCCTGAGGGTGGCGACCAAATGAACTGAGTCGGCACACGCGTCAGAGGGAAGCCCCGGTCCGCAAGCGCGGGCCGGGGCTTCTTTCGGTCGGCGTGGAACGTCCTCTGTAGAGGACAGTCAGGAGGCTCTGGGACCCCGCTTCAGAACACGTTCAGCATGGGCCTGGGCGGCGCCCACCGGCGACTCCGCGCGCCCGGCGGCCTCGGCAAAGATCGAATCCAGGCTCTGCCCGATCGAAGAGACCCTGCGTTCCAGCTCCTCGACCCGATCCTCGCCCTGATAGATCAAGGTGAACGCCATCGCCCCGCCTCCGTTGATCACGTAGTCCGGAGCGTAGAGGATGCCCCGTCCGACGAGGAGGTCGGCGTCTTCCGGGGCCCTCAACTGATTGTTCGCCGCACCGGCCACCACGAGACAGCGAAGCGTGGCGATCGTGTCGGGATCGAGCGTCGCTCCGACGGCGCACGGCGCATACACGTCGCACTCCGTACCGTACACATCCTCGGTCGCAACGACACGGCCTCCAAGCTCCGCGGCCACAGCCCCCGCGCGCGCCGAATCCGTGTCAGACACGAGAAGCGTTGCACCTTCCGCCACGAGGCGGCCGGCGAGTGAAGCTCCCACCGACCCTACGCCCTGAACCAGGACGGTCCGTCCGGCCAGCTCGTCGCTCCCCACGCGGTGCCGGAGCGCCGCCTTGATCCCTTCGAAGACCCCGAGCGCCGTGAAGGGACTGGGATCCATCGGCCCATCGGTGCGACCGTGGACGCCGATCACGTACGCCGACACCTCCGCAATCGTTTGCATGTCCTCGGACGTCGTACCGAGATCCGCGCCGGTCCCGAAGCTCCCGCCCAGCGAGTTCAGGAGCGCACCGAAACGGTGGAGCAAACCCACGCGCTCTTCACCGACCAGCGGGCGAGGAATTGCGAGGACGGCCTTGCCACCGCCGAACGGGAAGTCCATCGCGGCCCACTTGTAGGTCATGCCTTCGGCGAGTCGCAGCGCGTCGACGAGTCCGTCCTCAGGGCGATCGTACACCTTCATGCGGCACCCCCCTGTCACCGGACCGAGCGTGTCGTCGTGAAGGGCTACGAAGATCCAGGTCCCGGTCCGCAGGTCGTGGCGCACGACAACGCCGACTCCGTCCCATCCCTCGAGGATCTCCAGGAACCCTGGGCTATCGGTCACCACGACCACGGGCTGCTAGCCGTCCGATACGATCCTCGCGTAGCTCTCTGGATTCCATTTCGGCCGTTCGGCGGCGTTTCCGATCTCTACCCCAAGGTAGAACACGAGCCGGGCGATGCGTGCCGCCTTCTCGGCGTCGATCCGATCGGGCTCGTCGTCGCGGCCGTGATAGTCCTCGTGGGTTCCGTTGAAGAAGAAAAGGATCGGGACTCCCCTGCGGGCGAAGTTGTAGTGATCGGAGCGGAAGTAGAAACGCTCCTCGGGCCAAACGTCGTCGATCGCCGTCATGCGTATTTCGGGATGATCGCCGTTCACGCGGTCCAGCGTCTCGCCCAGATCGGAGTGTTCCTTACCGATCGCCACGATCGTGTCGGTCCAGTTCCGGCCGACCATGTCGGTGTTGAGGTTGGCGACGAGCTGCTCGATGGGGACGGACGGGTTGTCTGCGTACCACTCGCTGCCCCACAGACCCTTCTCCTCCCCGCTCACGAGCAGGAAAATCATCGAGCGTTTGGGAGCCGTCGGCAGCGAGGCCATCGCCTCCGCGATCTCGATCACGGCCGCGGTGCCCGACGCGTCGTCATCGGCGCCGTTGAAGATCGAGTCCCCGTTCTCGTCCGGCGTCCCCATGCCCACGTGATCCATGTGGCCTGAGAAGACCACGTGCTCTTCCCGCAACTCCGGATCGCTACCGTCGAGGATGGCGACGACGTTCGGGGCTGTGATCGCTTCCGACCGCACCCGCTGCGTGAGCGTCATCCGCAGACCGTCCACCGCGTCGACCCGAACCGGTCCATCTGAGCGCGCCTGCAGTTCGGCGAGATCGACCCCGGTTCCCTCGAGCAGCGTCTCGAGGGAAGCCAGACGAATCTGGAGCATGGGCCGAAAGTCGTCCGCACCGTCCCCGCGCGACGCATCGCCCCAGCCCTTTCGTACGGATGGCCTGAGCGCGCGCGTGGCGACGGCTTCCCACACAGCATCAGCGGCAGAACTGGTGACGATGACCGACGCGGCTCCCGCGTTGCGCAGCCCCACCAGAAGCCGGAAGATGCCTCGACCCGACCCGGACGATTCCGCGCCCAGGACCACGAACGCATGCTTCCCGCGCACGGCGGCACTGTCCGGTTGGAACGTGGCGTCGTCCAAGCCCGACACGAGCACCACGTCACCGGTCGCCTCGCCCGAGGTGGGCGCGCCCCTCATTGGCAAGAAGTCGTCTCCGAACGCGAGGCGGACCGAGCCGGCCACGAGGGAAGTGCCTGCCCCGTCGACTACGGTCGAGTACAGGGGATAGCGCTGGATGAATCCACCGTCTTCGGCGCCACCCCGGAGCCCCATGCGCCGGAATTCCGAGGCGATCCACTCGGCCGTCAGCTCCAGACCGCGGCTCGGGGTGTTGCGCCCCTCCATGGAGTCGTGGGCCATCACCCCCACCCTCCACGCGAAGTCGTCCTGGGAAATCGAGCGGGCGGCCTCTTCCAGCCCGGCCTGCTGGGCGACCGTCGAGACAGGCAGAGCGGCACAAAGAACGGCCAGGATCCACATCTTCTTCATGGACATATTCCTAAATGTATGATGACCCCACGCGCGGCAGGTCCGCGCGTGGGGTCATCAAAGATCGTGAATTCGGCGCGGTTCGGCAGCCCTAGATTTGCGGAACACCCTCCGCGAGCAGTTTCGCTAGGAGTGCGCCGAGCTCCTCCTCGGTCAACTCGGCCTGAAGGATGATCCAGCCACCCTCGACCTCTGCGCGAACTTCGTTGCGACCGCCGCTCGGGGCCGGCACGACCGCCGGATGAACCCCCGGCTCAATGCGGAACACCTCGATCGTGTTTTCGCCTTCGACTTCCGTCTGCACCCAGTGCACCCCTACATGACGGGTCCCTTCCCCGATGTTGTTCACACCCGCGACCCGGTAACCCGGCACGATCCACGAGCGCTCGTCAGCGACGTCCCGCTCCGCTTCCGGCACGGACGGGTTCCCGAAGTCCTGGCGCTGGCGTAGCGCCCCCGGAGGCTCGGTTCTGCGTCGCTCCCTGTTCTGGCTCGCCTCGACCGGAGCCGCGACCCGAGAAACGACAAGCCCACCCCCTACGCTGCCTACGACCCGGTCGCCGGAGGGGTCCGCGACGACGTCGCTCAGCGCACCACCACCACCGCCCGCATCAACCACTTCCATGGCCTCGGTTTCGACAGCATCTGCAGGCGGGGCCTGAGACTCCCGCATCGATTCGAGCGCCTCGTCGGCGGCGAGTCCGGCTTGCGTGACTGCAGACTCCGCGATTCTCCCCTCTTCGACTTCAGCCACCAAATCCCGACGGGCCGCCTGGGCGGCCACCTCCTCCGAGGCTACGATCGCCTTGTCGGTCGGCTGCGTCGTCGTCTTCGCCGTCGAAAAGGTATTCGTCGCCGCTTCGTTTCGGTCATCAAGGAGCCGCGCGCCCGACCCGCGCGCCGGGTCGTCTGAAGCACTACCCGATGTGGACACCACCGCATCGGCATCCGATTCGGGTCCGCTCGCTGGCGAGTCCACCCCAGCATCGAGCGAACCGCTCGCCTCGCTCAGTTCGTTCTGCCCGGCTCGGGGCAGGGTCGGCGTCCTGGCGTCCCTAAAGTTCTCGAAGTCCCCTACCCGAATCACCTGGGGCGGCTGGAGCTGCCCATCGCGAACCCACCAACCCGCACCCACCGCGAGCACCATCGAGGCAGCCCAACCCATGCGGGACAGCCGCACCGCAGCAGGTGTGCGCTTAGGCCGCGTGGCCTTCACGTAGGCGCGCAGGTCCTCGAGGCTCGGCATCTCGATGTCAGGCGCCGCGAGACTCAGCATGGCAGCCGCGTCAGAGCGCACCTTCCGCTCCGATGCAAGCCGATCGGCACACTCGGCGCATCGATCGAGATGCTCCCGAATCCGCTCGGCATCCGCTGCCGGATACTCGTCGAGCGCTCCATCCAAATAGGCGTGCAGCGCGCCCTTATCGACGTGCGACATTCGCCTCCTCCCTTTCGTTGTATGCATCTGCGAGGCGGCGACGCGCACGTGCGAGGGTCGTGCCCACCGCACCCACAGCCAACCCCAACTCTCTAGCGATCTCTGTATAGCTCTGCCCCGCATCCCAAAGGAGCAGCGCGTCACGGTCCTTCTCCGACAGGGCATCCAGCGCCTCTCGAACCGCCCCCCATCGTTCCTGCTCTTCCAGCTTCGCCGCCGGATCCTTGATCGACGCCTCCTGGGATTCCGCTTCGGACTTGAGAAGCACGAGATGTCTCTTCCGGCGGATCACGGTGCGGGCCTCGTCACGAGCGAGATTCGCCGCGACCTGGAAGAGCCAGGCTCGAGGACGTCTCGGCTCGTGTTGAAGCGCCCTCACGAACGCCTCCTGAGCGAGGTCCCGGGCTTGCTCCACGTCCCACACCTTTCGGTGCAGAAAGCGAACGAGATCCGGAAACGTCGTCCGATACAAGTCGTTCCAGTCGATGCTGCTCATAGCTCTGCCCTAGGCTCCGGTCACGCCTCGAAAGCCGTCCACGACTTCCTGGAGTTCGGTGGCTGTCAGTTCTTCCGCACCCTTGTCGCCCACCTTGAGACTAAGGTCCTGGCCAGCAATCACAACGCTCTTGTTCTCACGCAGGACGACCTCCAGTTCGGGCATCGCCTCGATCAGGTCGAACCACGCGCGGCTGAACGCCCGGACCTCCGTCACTGGCTGGCCCTCGACGAACGCTACGTCGGTCCAAACACCATCGCGCATCTCGAAGAGTCTGCCGGCCGCGGCCTTGCGCACAGCGTCACCGCGTCCGTTCGCTACGACATCCGCCCACATCTCGTCTTCCGCCCTCTCGAGATCCTCGGCCGAAGTCATCTCGCGCATCCTGCGTGCCCCCTGAGCGGCCTGAACCGCCGTGGCGCCCGTGGTGGGCGCCGGCTCGTTCGCGACCCGGTGAACCAGCCGCGGCAGGGACGGGAGGGCTTGGACCTGAGCGTTCATGGGTGTCGCGACAACGACGTCGGGCTCTTGGACGAGATAGGACGTGAACCGGCTAGGAAGCCCGTAGCGGAGCGCCAGCGTCCGGATCTCACCGGCGAGACTCTCCGTCATGCCCTCGGTCCACACCTGGCGCTCGAGGTGGCCAAGCTTTCGCGACGCCCAGAGGCGCGGAATGAAGTCGTTCCGGTCCGACGCGTCTGGGATCATCAATTCAGTCGTGAATTCGAGCGGGCGGCCGAGTCTCTGGCCGCGCACCGTGAGTTGGCTCTGTCCCTCACCCGTGAAGCGCCCGAAGAGCACGAGCTCCTCACCGGCGAACACGTCCGGGACGTGCACCGGGTAGACCTCGCTGATGTCGATGGGGCCGCCCCACAGCTCGAGATCGGTCAGAACCGGATGCTGGATCTTCGCGGCGAGCAGCGACAACGCCCGCTCGACGTTCTCGCCGGGCAACACATAGTCCGTATCGCCCCTGCCCGCCTCACTGAGGCGATCCAGAAGCTGGGTGTTTACGTCGTTGCCGATGCCGAACGCGAATACACGCGCACGCCCCGCCTTGGACTCGGCGATGCTCGCGAGTCGATTCGGCGATTCCTCACCGACCGACGGAAGACCGTCCGTGAGGAAGAGCACGACCGGAAGGCGGTTCCTCGGGCTCTCCAAGCGGAACGCTTCCTCCAGGGCGGCTTCGATGTTCGTCCCGCCATCGGCTACCAGGCCGTCGATCCATGCGTGCGCCTGTTCCAGGGCGCGCCCGCGCGCCGGAACCCATTCCCGACTGTACACGCGCACGGCACTCGAAAACGCCACGAGCCGAAAACGATCTTCAGGAGATAGTGACCTCAGCAACTGGTGCAGAGCTTGGCGCGCTTGCTCGATCTTCTCACCGGACATCGACCCGGAGACGTCCATAACGACCGTCAGGTCCCGTGGCTCGACTGCCTCGACATTTCGCCCGGGAGAGAGCGTCAGCATGAAGTATCCGTCTTCCCCGATCGGCCGATGCATCGCAATGGAAATCCCCACCGCCTCACCGGCCATCGGCAGGAAGACCGACAGCCGTCCGACGATCTCGTCCTCTATGGAAATCGTCATGCGCGCGTCGTCGCGATCGACGTCGAGCGTGTGGGTCGGCGAAAACGGGTCGAGGAACTCGTCGCAGTCATCGACCACGATCTCGAAGCGCGTCTCGACGCCCTCAGGCGTCATCCGAAGTACTTCTCCGGCGCCCACCTGCGCCCCACCGCGAACGCTACCCGCATACACGAACTGAAGCGCATTTCCGGCCCGTTCGAGAACCTGCGTGTAGCGTAAGCTGACCTTGCGCGTCTCACCGGGCTCTATGGGAAAGATCCGGGCCCTCAGAAGTCCCTGTCCGGCCAGTTCGATCAAGGCTGGATCGGCCCGGCGCCGCACGATCGCCTCGTAGATCTCTCTCGCCCGCTCGGCGTCCATGATCTCGCCCCGCAGTTCGGTGTCTCCCTGGAAAAGGGAGAACCCCTGGAAGACGGCCTCGCCGGGGAGCGGGTACAGGTACTCCCCCTCCGCAAGCCGGTCGCCCTCGTTGACGAACCACTCCGATACCTCGATGAGAGCTACCCTGCCCTGAATGCGCACCGACACCTCGCTGCGGACCTTGTCGACCGCGAATCCGCCGCGATTCACACCCGGTTCGATCCATCCCTGGGCCTGGCCCGGGGTCACGTACGCGAACAGCATCGCGAGCACCACACACCACCTTCTTATATCCGTCAAGGCACGCACTTTCACCTCCAGCCACAGAATTTCGTCTCGCCCCATATGACGGGCGGGCCTCACCCCCTTGCACACCTCTCCAACTCTGGACTGTTTTTCTGTCCTGGCTTGCGACACGAGCGGAGGACGGACCCTGAGGATCGTGGTGTTGGGTGGCGGGCGAGTGGGCAGCGCGATCGTGCGCGACCTCGTCGCCGAAGACGACTTTGACGTACTCGTGGTGGATCTCGACCCGGTGCGCGTTGATTTGATGACCGACTTCGGCGCGGACGGCATCGTGGCCGATCTGTCCGACGCGGATACCGTCACCAAAGCGGTCGCAGACGCCGACCTCGTGGTAGGAGCGGTCCCCGGATTCATGGGATACCAGACCGTGGAGCGCGTGCTCAAGGCGGGGCGGCCCATCGTCGACATCTCCTTCTTCCCCGAGGACGCGTTCGGGCTCGAACAACTCGCCGAGGAAGCAGGCGTCCCGTGCCTCTTCGACTGCGGCATCGCTCCCGGGCTCAGCAACCTCGTGCTCGGCCGAATCGAAGAGCACCTCGACGAGACCAGCTCGTATCACTGCTTCGTGGGTGGTCTCCCCGTCGAGCGAACCTGGCCGTGGGAGTACAAGGCTCCCTTCTCACCCGGAGACGTCATCGAGTTGTACAAGCGCCCGGCACGGATGCGCGTGGATGGTGAGGAGATCACGAAGCCGGCGCTGTCCGACGTCGACAT